>JBOHRY010000172.1:0-4709 GCA_050732955.1 Gemmatimonadales bacterium
ATGTACGAGAGAAGTGGAACCGCCTGCTATCGTCTATGTTCTCTCCTACTTCTCTCTTTTCCATTCTCTCTTCTATCTTCTTTCCGTGCCCGTAGATCTCCTTGCGGTGATGGCTCACCCCGACGACGCCGAGTTGTTGTGCGGCGGAACGCTGGCTCGGGCCGCGGATCATGGCCACCGCACCGGGATCCTCGATCTTACTCGCGGCGAGCTTGGCACCCGCGGCAGCCCTGAACTTCGCGCCCGCGAGGCCGCGGCCGCGGCGAGCGTGCTGGGTGTGGCCGAACGGGTCAACGCCGGACTTCGCGACGGCCACGTCGCCAACGACGATGCCAGCCGGCGCACCGTGGTCGAACAGATCCGCGCGTTTCGACCGCGCGTCGTTCTTCTGCCGTACATCACGTCGCGCCACCCGGATCACCACATGGCCGCGGCGCTGGTGCGCGATGCCTGCTTCCTGGCCGGGCTCAGGAATTATTCCGGCGCCGGCGAACCGTTCCGCCCCACCAAGGTCTGCTACGCGCTCAGTTTCCGCGAGGACCCCGTGAAGCCGACCTTCGTGGTCGACATCACGGCGCAGTTCGAGCGCAAACTCGCGGCGATCGCCTGCTTTGCCTCGCAATTCACTGGCGTGACGCAGGCGGGCGAGGCGTACCCCAACGGCCAGACGTTCACCGAACTGATCGCCAGCCAGAGTTCTCATTACGGGTCGCTTATCCGGGCGCGCTACGGCGAGCCCTTCTGGATGCGGGAGACGATGGCGGTGGAGGATATCGTGAACCTCGGGGTCGAAAGCCTCTGAACCCGGGCGCCGTGCTTAGTTTTCCCGCATGACCGCCATCTACCTCGACCACGCCGCCACCACCCCGGTCCGCCCCGAAGTGCTGGCAGCCATGCTCCCGTTCTTCAACACGTCGTGGGGCAATCCGTCCTCGTCGCACCGGTTCGGGCGAGCCGCGCGCGCGGGCCTCGAACAGGGGAAGCGCGAAGTCGCCGAGGCGATCGGAGCGGAGCCCAACCAGGTCATCTTCACGTCCGGTGGAACCGAGGCCGACAACCTGGCGCTGATCGGAGCGGCACTCGCCGCGCGGAGCCACGGCCGCCCGATGCACGTCGTGACGACCGCCATCGAGCACAAGGCGGTGCTCGCCGCGGCGCACGCCGTCGTCAAGCTCGGCGGCGAGGAGACCGTGCTCGGCGTTGACGATGGCGGTACGGTGCGATTCGACGAGCTCGATGCGGCGCTCAGCCGGGAGCCGGCACTCGTCTCCGTGATGTGGGTCAACAACGAAGTCGGCGCTGTGCAGCCGATGACCGAGATCGGGGCGCGATGTTCCGAAGCCGGCGCGCCATTGCACAGCGACGCAGTGCAGGCGTTCGGGAAGTTGCCGATCGATCTCGCGGCGTGCGGTTGCCGGTTGGTTTCGATCAGTGGACACAAGATCGGCGCACCCAAGGGGATCGGGGCATTGATCGTGCGCGATCGGCGCATCGTGGATGCCATCATCCACGGCGGCGGTCAGCAGTACGGCATCCGACCCGGCACCGAGAACGTCGCCGGTGCCGTGGCAATGGGTTGTGCCGCGCGACTCGCGCGACAGGAACTCGAGGCGGAGTCGGTGCGCATCGGCGGACTTCGCGACGCGCTTCGCGCTGGTCTGGTCGGTACCGTGCCCGACATCGTGGTGCACGACACCGGCGTTCGTGCACCGCACATCCTTTCGGCGTCGGTGCCCGGTGCCGACGCGGAAGCGCTGTTGATGCACCTCGATCTCGCGGGCATCGCGTGCTCAGGCGGCTCGGCGTGCTCCACCGGAGCGGTCGAGCCCTCTCATGTGCTCACCGCGATGGGCGTCGAGCGGTCGCTGGCCCTTGGCACGATCCGATTTTCGCTCGGCCACGACACCAGCGCCGCCGACATCGACGGCGTGATCCAGGCGTTTCCCGCAATCGTGGCCCGCGTGCGCCAGCTGACGAGCAGTCTCGGCCGTGCCTGAGCGCGGAAAGGTGCTGGTCGCGATGAGCGGCGGGGTCGACTCGTCGCTGGCCGCCGCATTGCTGGTGGAAGCGGGCTGGGATGTCATCGGCGCCACGATGAAGCTCTTCTGCTACGGCGATGACGTGCCCGATCGACCCTGCTGTTCGCTGGATTCGATCGCCGACGCGAGGGCCGTGGCTCACCGCCTGGGGATTCCGCACTATGTGATCAATCTCGAGGATCGCTTCTCGCACGGAGTGATCAAGAACTTCGTGACCGAATACGCCAACGGGCGGACGCCGATCCCCTGCGTCCGCTGCAATTCGTTCACCAAGTTCCGCGACCTGCTGGCGCACGCCGACGCGCTGGGCTGTGATACCCTGGCCACGGGACACTACGCCATCGCGCACGAAGGCAAATTGTTTCGCGGCCGCGATCGCTCCAAGGACCAGAGCTATTTCCTGTGGGGGATCGATAGCGCGGTCGTGCGTCGGATGGTGACGCCGGTGGGTGAGTTGACCAAGCGCGAGACCCGCGAACGCGCCCGCATGCTGCAGCTCGCGACAGCCGACAAGCCGGAAAGCGTCGAGATCTGTTTCGTGCCCGATGACGACTATGTCGGCGTGCTGCGGCGCCACCTGCCCGCCGACGCCCCGGCACTCAGTCCGGGACATTTCGTCACCAGGTCCGGCGAAGTCGTGGGCGAACACGACGGGTTTGCCGGCTACACGGTGGGACAGCGCAAGCGACTGCCAGGGGGAAGAACCTTACCCCTGTATGTCCTGGGTATCAGGCCGGAGCGGCGTGAGGTACTGGTGGGCAGCGCAGACGAGTTGCTGGGAAGCTCGGTGGCACTGGCGGAGTGCAACTGGCTCGACGATGCACCCCGGCCGGGCGACCGCTGCCAGGTCCAGCTGCGGTATCGTGCTCCGGCGGTGCCCGGCGTGGTACGCTCGAACGACCGAGAGCATTGTGTTCTTGATCTCGAGATTCCGGTGCGAGCGATCGCACCGGGACAGTCGGGCGTGTTGTATTCGCTCGACGAGCAGGTCCTCGGCGGCGGAGTAATAGCGTAACTGTCAACCCGAGGGATGACACTTAGCTCCCCATCTTCCCCGCAAACTCCTTTAGCGCCGCTTCCTGTTCCGGGGTGAGCTTCTCCGGAAGCTTGACGTTGACAGTAACGATCTGGTCGCCCTTCTGACCGTTCTTCTCCAGCCCCTGACCCTTGAGGCGAAACTTGCGGCCCGGCTGACTTCCCGCCGGGATGCGCAACTTGACCTTGGCGCCAGCAACGGTTTTCACCTGGATACTTGCCCCGATCAGCGCCTGCCTGAGGCTCACCGTCACGTCGCACAGAATGTCGAGCCCGTCGCGCGAGAAGAAGCGGTCCGGATCGGCGCGGAACGTGATCAGCACGTCGCTGGCGGGACCACCGGCCCGGGTACGTGGTCCCTGCCCCTTGAGCCGAACCCGAGTCCCCGTGTCGGTGGCGGGCGGAACGGTGACGAGCAGCTGACGCTCGATGCGCTGTTCGCCGCTGCCATCGCAGGTATGACACCGCTGCGAGGGAACCTTGCCGCGGCCACGGCAGACCGGGCAGGGACGATTGACCGCGAAGCCGCCTTGCCCGAACGAAATGCTGCCGGTGCCGTGACACTCGGGACAGGTCGTCATCGTGGCACCGGGTTCGGCGCCGGTGCCGCCACAGGTCGCGCAGATATCGGTCATGACCAGGACGACCGGAACTTTCCCGCCATTCGCGGCCGTGCGGAACGGCACGCTGACGGTGACTTCGACGTGCTCGGGGGCCGCGGGTTCGGCGTGCTGTTGCCTTCCCCGGCCAAAGATCGACGAGAAGATGTCGCCCAGCCCGAACGACCCGATGTCTCCGAACTCGAACGCTTCCTGGCTGGGCTGCCGCCCACCGGGGCGCGGACCGGTTGGTCCTCGCTGCGAGAAGCCGCCAAACGCGCCGAGCTTTCGCATCTGGTCGTACTTGGCCTTCTTCTCGGGATCGGAGAGGACACCATTCGCTTCCGAGATCTGCTTGAACTTCTCGCCGGCCTGCGGATTGTTGGGATTCGCGTCGGGATGGTATTGCTTGGCGAGTTTCCGATACGCCTTCTTGATCTCGGCGGCTGACGCCGATTCCGGAACGCCCAGCACTGCGTAGAAATCCTGGCTCGCCACTCAGGCGTCTCCGTACGCGGAATAGACCTGGACCCGCGCCGGGCGGATCACGTCGCCCTTGAAGCGGTATCCGGTCTGGAAGGTCGCCTTGACGACGTGGTCCTGCTCGGGAGTTTCGGGGACAACGGCGGCGACTGCTTCGTGTTGCGTCGGATCGAACTGGGTTCCCACCGGATCGATTCGCTCCAGGCCGGCGCCCTCCAGTTCCTTGGACAGCTTCCGCCGCATGAGTTCGAACGCGGCTCGGAAGGTCTCGTAACTGGTCGAAGCGGGATCGCTGGTGGCAAGCCGGTCAACATCATCGACCACATCGAGCAGGCGAACGACCAGGGCCATGGCGCCGCGATCGAACGCTTCGGTCTTCTCGCGATTGGTCCGTTTGCGGTAGTTGTCGTACTCGGCCGCCAGCCGGAGCAGGCGATCCTCGGACTGCGCGACGGCCTGCGCGGCTTCGGCAGTGGTGGCAGACATGCCAGACCATTCCGCGGATTCGATTGGAACCTCGACGGCGGGGGTCGGCGAGTCGGGGGTTTCGGCG
>JBOHRY010000173.1:0-3261 GCA_050732955.1 Gemmatimonadales bacterium
GGCATCGCAGCGTCGGAACCCACTGGCCAGAGCTTCGGACTCCGCCAGTCGTATGGTCCCCACTCATCTACGATGATGCCCGATCGATCGGCGGGGATCGCCGCTGGCAGTCGCATGTCGATTCCGCCACGCAGCGGAGCCACGCGCAGTGCGGGCTGAATCGTAGGCACCAGAGTGGAATCGGCCGACATGAACGACCAGCCGGTGGTATCCCCGGCCAGTCGCGTCACTGCGGCAACATGCTCGAACCGGTTGCCATCGACGTGTACATCGCGCGTGTTGTCCACCCACAGCGCGCGGCGATTCCCGACGAACCGGTTACTGGCGATCACGTAGTCGCGCGAGCGCGTGTCGCGATGTTTGGGGTAGCCCCAATCCGACGGCTCGATCGGATTGGCCCAGAGATGAATTGCAGTGCTGTCGCCATCGAACACATTTCCCGCGATCCGGTTGTCCTGTCCGTGCTCGATCGCGATCCCCTCGCCGTTGCGAGCGAAGTGATTCCCCAGCACCACGGACTCGTAGGAGTAGCCACCCCAGAGTCCGTGCCAGCTGTCGTTGACGGTGTTCTCCACGAAGGAGTTGCGGGAGAAGGTCGCCTCCATCCCGTTGGTCGGTGCGGCGGAGAAATCGTTCCGGTAGAAAAGATTGTCATTGGCACCGCCCGTCCCGGAATCCATCGTCGACTGCCCGGCCCAGAGAAAGAGGCCGTCGCCTGAATGGGTCACCGAGTTGTACGCCACGATATTGCGACAGCTCTGCTCGTATATCAGCAACCCGGCGGAATCCTGCCCGCGATTGTAGAAGCCGTGCGAATAGCCGCGAACGTTCCAGTCGATGCGATTGTGCATCACGGTATCGCTCGAGGAACGATACATCCCGATTCCGAGACCGGAATTGAACGAGAAGTTGTTGTTCCAGACGCGCACGCCGTCAGTCCGGACCATCAGCAGGCCGTTCATTCCCTGAACCACGGTGTTGTCGCGGAGTTCGCCGCCGGTTACGTCGGTGAGATAGATCCCGGCGCCGTAGCGCAACCATTCGTCATGATCGTTCTGGTGATAGTCGAGCCAGTCGATCAGGCTTTCCTTGACAATGCCGCTGTAGAGTCTCGGCTTCCAGTTGTAGGAGAGATCGTTGCCGAGGAGCCGGAGCTGGGTGACGTGCCGCGCGATGATGCCGAGCTTGAATCCGCGCGCCCGGAGTCCCCGGACCGTTATGCCGCGACCGCCGTCGATCCGCACAGCCACACCGGCGAAGCGGTCCGGATGCTCGCGATCGGTGTCCCCCACCAGCTCGACGCCACGCAAGTCGATGGTGATGTTCGAGCCACGGACGATGATCGCAGCCGCAGAATCCGACGTGGTGACCTGATACACGCCGGACCGGACGCGAACGGAATGCGTGACGACCATGCCGGGATGGAAGGGTGTTTGCGCGGAGGCGAGAGAGGGTAGAAGAGTTGATGCGGCGAGGATCAAACGAGGCGAGAGCATTCCATAATCTACGCCCGTGGCTAAAGCCACGGCTCGGCCCTGCGAAGCGCTACGCGCTGGAACTCACCGCGATGATAGGTCTACGGGTGCGTCATCGGATTCCTGCGGCGTGCACCTGTTAGATGATGCTTCGTGATGGCTTACCACCGGCTCTACGTTCACCTGGTCTGGACGACCCGAGACCGCAGGCCGACAATCGATCGCACCGCCGCTGCATTGCTGGCGGAGCAGCTGCCGATCATCGCGAAGCAGGAACGCGCCAGAATCCTCGAGCTCGGGATTGTGTCGACGCACGTCCATCTGGCGCTTCGCCTGCATCCGGCTACAGCGATGCCGCGGCTGGTCCAGCGAGTCAAGGGCACGACCTCATTTTCGTTGCGCGCCACCCACCGACGCGGCCACAAATTGCTTTGGGCGCCAGGATACTCGATTACCAGCGTCAGCGAGCGGGCGGTAGCCGATGTCTGCAGATACGTCGCGGCGCAATTCGACCGTCACCCGCGCGAAGCGATCCCGGGGTGGATGCCGGCGTCATTAAAGTGACCGCCCGGCAACTGCGAAGGGTCACCTCGGGACCGAGTGCCGTCAGGCACTTCGCGGTCGCCGAGCCGTGGCTTTAGCCACGCCGGCCAACGAAAACGCAAACCGCGACGCGTATCATTCGCACGCGCCCCGCAAATCGCCCGCGCCCCGCAAATCATTCGTACGCCTCGACCGGCGGACAAGTACACACCAGGTTCCGGTCACCGAACACGTTGTCGATCCGCGCCACCGTCGGCCATACCTTGTGATCCCGCAGCCCGGGAACCGGGAACGCCGCGCGCTCGCGGCTGTACGGGCGGTTCCATTCGTCGGCAGCCACCTGCGGCATGGTGTGCGGTGCGCGACGCAACACATTGTCCTCGCGCGACGCGACGCCGGCTTCGACCTCGCGGATCTCCTCGCGTATCGTGAGCAACGCGTCCACGAACCGGTCCAGCTCTTCCTTGGGCTCGGATTCGGTCGGTTCCACCATCAGCGTACCGGGAACAGGGAACGAGACCGTCGGCGGATGGAACCCGTAATCGATCAGCCGTTTCGCGATGTCCTCCACGTCGATCCCCGCCGATTGCTTGAACGGGCGAGTGTCGAGAATGCACTCGTGACCGATCAGTCCGCCCGCGCCCGAGTAAAGCAGGTCGTACTTTCCCTGGAGCCGACGCGCCACGTAGTTCGCCGACAGGATGGCAATCTTCGTGGCCAGCGCCAGCCCGTCGGCGCCCATGAGCCGGATGTAGGTCCACGAAATCGGCAGGATGCTCGGGCTTCCCCACGGTGCCGCCGAGATAGTGCCGGCAGACTTGGCGTGCCCCAGCGGTACCACCGGGTGGTCCGGCAGGAACGGCGCCAGGTGCGCCGCCACGCCGATCGGGCCCATGCCGGGACCGCCGCCGCCATGAGGGATGCAGAACGTCTTGTGCAGGTTGAGGTGGCACACGTCGGCGCCGATGTCGCCGGGACGGCACACGCCGACCTGCGCGTTCATGTTGGCGCCGTCCATGTACACCTGTCCGCCGTTGTCGTGGATGATCTGGCAGATCTGCTTCACGCCCTCTTCAAACACGCCGCGCGTGCTGGGATAGGTGATCATCAGAGCCGCGAGGTCCTGCGCGTGCGCTTCGGCCTTGGCTCTCAGATCGGCGAGATCGACGTTGCCGCGCGCATCGGACGCGACCACCACGATCTTCATCCCCGCCATCGCGGCACTCGCGGGATTGGTGCCGTG
>JBOHRY010000174.1:0-3720 GCA_050732955.1 Gemmatimonadales bacterium
CCGCCGCTCTCGACGCCGGGCGTCCGACCATCGGTGTGATCGCCAACGGCGTGGACATCGTCTATCCGGTATCCAATACGTTGCTCTATGATCGCGGGTACATGGAAGGTCTGGTGCTCTCCGAGCATCCACCGGGCGAGCACGCTTTTCCGGGAGCCTTTCCGCGCCGGAATCGCCTGGTCAGCGGCCTGGCGCGCGCACTGGTCGTTGTCGAAGCCGCCGATGGTTCGGGCACGATGCTGACGGTTACTTCGGCGCTGGAGCAGGGGCGCGACGTATTTGCGGTTCCCGGACCGATCAGTAGTGCCACGTCTCGCGGCACCAACCGCCTCATTCGCGATGGCGCCACTCCGCTGCTCGAGATCGAACAGCTGCTCTCACTCTACGGAGTCGCGTCGTCGCCGAACTCTCCGACGGATACGCCGCCGTGCACGCTTTCACCGACGGAAGCCACGGTGTTCGACGCGCTCTCCGAGGGCGGCCGGCATGTCGATGAGCTCGCGTTGGGGACTGGCCTCCCGATCGGCACACTGTTGGGCACGCTGCTCGGACTGGAACTCGGCGGGTTGGCAGAGCAATTGCCGGGAAATTTCTACCGCCGAGGTCGGCGCTGACCGCTCCGGGCGGCGACTCCGGTATCATTCCGCGGTGCACCTCTACGTTCATGTCCCGTTCTGCGGACGCCGCTGTTCGTACTGCGACTTCGCGATTGCGGTCCGGCGCGAGACACCGCACCGCGATTTCGTTGTCGCGGTCCTCAATGAATGGCGCGGCCGCCTCTCGGCGTGGCGCACCGCGACCACGATCGACACGCTGTACTTCGGCGGCGGAACGCCGTCGCGGCTCGCTCCAGATGCGATCGGCGAGCTGATCCGCTCGTTCAGCGCCGACGTGCCGATGGCGGTGGACGCAGAGGTAACCCTCGAGGTCAATCCCGACGACGTCAATGCTGAACGCGCGGACACCTGGTTGGCAGCCGGCGTCAATCGGCTCTCGCTTGGGGTGCAGACTCACGATCCGTCGGTTCTGACGTGGATGCATCGAACGCATCACGCCCAGCAGGTGCCTGCGGCAATGCGAATTCTCCGTGCCGCGGGATTTCGCAATATCTCGACGGATCTGATCTTCGGCCTCCCCGCCGCACTGTCACGAGACTGGTCCGCCGATCTCGATCGCACGCTGGGACTCGAGCCGCAGCACATTTCGCTCTATGGACTGACGATTGAGCCCCACACGCCGCTCGCCCATTGGACTCACCGCGGTGCAGTGGAGAGCATTCCTGACGAACAGTACGCTGCGGAATACCTGCTCGCGCATGACCGTCTTTGCGATGCAGGATTCGAGCACTATGAGGTGTCGAATGCTGCGCTCCTTGGGTACCGATCGCGCCACAACGCGGTGTACTGGAGTGGCGCGGACTACCTCGGTCTCGGACCGTCTGCACATTCGCTCCTGAATGGGCGCCGGGAGTGGAACGTTCGTGAATGGGTCGCCTATCAGTCGTGTCTCGCCGCGGGCCGGTCGGCGGTGGCGGGATCGGAGCTCCTGACGCCCGAAGCGCGCGAGTTGGAACACTGCTACCTCCGGCTTCGCACCACCGCCGGCCTGCCGGTGGCGGAGTTGAACGATGGAACGGCGCAGCTGTGGGCTCGTGAGCGGTGGGCCGGCGTCGCCGATGGGGCTGTTCGCCTGACCGCAGAAGGCTGGCTTCGGCTCGACGCGCTGGTGGGGGCAGCCCGGCATTCCTAACTTTCGGGGATGAGAGGCGCCGAACCCCTGTCCGAGCGCGAGCGCAAAGTGCTCGAGGCGGTCATCGAGACCTATATCGCCACCGCGGAGCCGGCGGGGAGCCATACCGTGGCGCGGCGATCGGCCCTCGGCATTTCGCCGGCGTCGATCCGCAACACGATGGGCGAGCTCGAGGCCAAGGGCTATCTCTTTCACCCGCATGCGTCGGCGGGTCGCATTCCCACTGATCGCGCCTACCGGATGTACGTGGACGCGATGGTGCCTCACACCCAGCCGGATGCGGAAATTTGCGAGCACCTGGAGATCGAGCTCTCCGCGTCGCTTTCGAGCGACGACCTCCTGGCGCGGGCCGCCCAGGTGCTCGGCATCCTGACGCACGAACTCGGCGTGGCAGTGGCGCCGGCGCTGGACGCGCTGGTGCTCGAGCGCGTCGATCTCGTTCCGGTTTCGTCGGAACGTCTGCTGCTGGTGCTGAACCTCCGGAGCGGCACGGTCCGATCGATCTTCGTCCGGTTGCGCGGTCTCATCGATCAGGCCGAGGTCGAAGAAGTGCAGCGGGTGCTGAATGAACGGCTGGCTGGCCTGTCGCTCCGTGAAGTGCGGTCGACCTTTTCGGATCGTTTGCGCGACGCGACGACGTCAGCGGACGCGGGAGAACTGCTCGACATCATCGTGGCCGAGGGAGACGGGTTGTTCGATCTGCCGGACCTCCGGGATGAGGTGCTGTTGGGGAGCGCGACGGTGCTGATCGAGCAGCCGGAGTTCGCGACCACCGAGCAGATGCGCACGCTGTTGACGCTCACCGAACGGCGCGGCCTGCTTCGCGAGGCGCTCGCCGACCGGAAACGCGAGGGCCTGACGATCACGATCGGCGGCGAGCATCTGGAACCCGGGCTCGCGGGCCTGACGTTGGTTACCTCGACCTACCGCCGCAGTGGCGCGACCGGAGTGATCGGCGTGCTGGGACCGACGCGGATGCCATATGACAAGATTGTCGGACTGGTTGAACACACCGGCCGGCTGATCGAAGGGTTGATTCAGTGAGTGATCTGTACGCCGTCCTCGAGGTTTCGCGCGACGCGACCGACGACGACATCAAGAAATCGTATCGCCGGCTCGCCATGATCTACCATCCGGATCGCAATCCGTCGCCTGACGCGGAAGAGCGGTTCAAGGAGATCTCCGAGGCGTATCAGGTACTCTGCGATCCGGAGAAGCGCACGCATTACGACCGGTTCGGAACGCTCCCCGGCGCCGGCTCCGGTTTTGGTGCGGGTTTCCAGCATATCGACCTGTCCGAGGCGCTCAACATTTTCATGCGCGACATCGGGTTCGGCGGGCTCGACGGATTGTTCGGGGCCGGCATGCAGCGAGACCCGAACCGCGGTCAGGACATCCGCGTGACCGTGAAACTGTCGCTGCAGGAAGTTGCCCTGGGCGCCAAGCGGAATGTCCGCCTCAAGACGCTGGTGCCGTGCGCGTCGTGCAGCGGCACCGGCGCGGGGCAAGGGAGCCGCCCCGCGCAGTGTTCGACCTGCGGCGGCTCAGGCGAAGTGCGCCGCGCAGCCCGTTCGATGTTCGGCCAGTTCGTGCAGGTCGGGCAGTGCCCAACCTGTCATGGCGAGGGGTACGTCATCACCACGCCATGCGAGGTATGCCGCGGCGAGGGGCGCATCAAGGGCGAGCGGACCGTGACGGTTGACGTGCCGGCGGGCGTGTCGTCGCAGCATTATCTCACCTTGCGAGAACTCGGTACGCCGGGGCCGCGCGGCGGTCCGCCCGGCGATCTCATCGTGCTGATCGAGGTCAAGCCGGACGACCGGTTCGAACGGCAGGGCGACGATCTGCTCTTTGAGCTGCCGGTTTCCTTCTCGCAGGCGGCGCTGGGGGCGATGGCGTCGGTGCCGTCGCCGTACGGCGACGAATCGGTCACCATCCCGCCGGGAATTCAGTCGGGGACCGTCCTGCGCG
>JBOHRY010000175.1:0-6342 GCA_050732955.1 Gemmatimonadales bacterium
GCGCTCGAACGATCCGCTCACCGCGCGGTGGATGATCACCGGCCGGTGATCCGCATTGTCCTCGCCGACGTACTTGAGGTCGAAGCGCTCTGGATTGGAGTAGTCGAGCTGGATGGTCCCCAGCTGCCACTTCCGTCCGATCGCATCCTCGACGTCGAAGTCGATCTTCGGCCCGTAGAACGCGCCGTCACCCGGCTTGAGCTCGTACGGCAGGCCGGTGGCCTCGAGGGCATGGCGCAACGAGCGCTCCGCCTCGTCCCACATCTGGTCCGACCCGATCCGGACTGTGGGCCGCGTGGCGAACTTGAGCGTTGCCTTGAGCCCGAACGTCTCGTAGTAGCGCAGGATGAACTGCGTCAGCCGGTGCACTTCGGCCTGGATCTGCCGCTCCATCAGGAAGACGTGACAGTCGTCCTGCTGGAACTGGCGCACCCGGGTGAGCCCGGAGAGCGCGCCGGATACTTCGTTGCGATGCAGCACATCGTACGTCGTGTACCGGAGCGGCAATTCCTTGTACGAATGTTTCCTGGCCTGGTACATCAGGTAATGCGACGGGCAGTTCATCGGCTTGAGCGAGAAGTCATGCTCACCAGTCTCGTTGTCGAGCACCAGGAACATGTTCTCCTGATACTTCCCCCAGTGGCCCGAGATCTCCCAGAGCGCCTTGTTGTACAGCAGCGGCGTCCGGAGTTCGTGATACCCATCCCGCTGCAGTTCGCGCAGGTAGCCGTTGATCTCGTTGATCAGCACCGTGCCGCGATCGGTCCAGAACGCGGCGCCGGGGGCGAACGGATGGAACATGAACAGGTCAAGCTGACGACCGACGACGCGATGGTCGCGCTTCCTGGCTTCGTCGAGCCGCGAGAGATGCTGGGCGAGGTCGTCCTTCTTGAAGAACGCCGTTCCGTAGATGCGCTGCAGCATTTGCCGCGACGAATCGCCGCGCCAGTACGCGCCGGCACCCGAGAGCAGCTTGAAGTACTTGAGCTTGCCGGTGCTGGGAATGTGCGGGCCGCGGCAAAGGTCGACGAACGGACCATCGGTGTAGACCGTAATCGTCTCGTCGGCCCCCAGCTCGCTGATGCGCTCGAGCTTGAGCGGATCATCGGCAAAACGGCGGTTCGCCTCGTCGCGCGACACCACTTCGCGCACGAACGGATAGTCGTTCGCCGTCACGACGGCCATCTTCTCCTCGATCATCTCGAGATCGTCGGGCGTGAACGGCCGCGGCACCGCGAAGTCGTAATAGAAGCCGTCCTCGATGGCCGGGCCGAACCCGATCCCGGCGTCCGGAAAAACCTGTCTGACCGCCGTGGCGAGCACGTGCGCCGCGGAGTGGCGCAGCACCGCGAGCGAATCGGCGTCGCGTTCCGTGAGGATGGCGACCTTCGCGGCATCGGAGAGCGGCCGGCCGAGATCCTGGACCTGGCCGTTGACGCGCACCGCCACCGCCGCCCGCGCCAGTCCCGGCCCGATCAGCGCCGCGAGCGTGGCACCGGTGGTTCCCGCCGGCACTTCGCGTTCGGACCCATCGGGGAGTGTGACCCTGATCGTCTCTGTCGGCAGCATGATCGTCCTGTCAGTGATCGCGTCGTGTGGCTGTGTCGGCATCATCGGGCCTTGTAGTTTAACCACCATGGCCCGCATCACCGTACGACGTGTTCCGACCGCGCTGCGACCGACCGCGCGACCGCCGTTTCCCGGCGGCGCCATCGTGCTGGGTCTGGGCCTGGGCGCGGCCGTCGGCTTCGTACTCGGTGAATTGCTCGGGCCGGCGCCGTGGCGTCCACTGGTGCGCCGCGCACCGGACACGGTCGGCGCTTCGGTGCGCGGCCTGGTGTCGGTGGCGCAGGCTGCGCTCGACGACGATCTGCTGCTGCGCGACTGTCACCTCGAAGTGATTCCGGTGGGAACGGGACGCATCGAACTGCACGGGTGGGTCGCCGATCGGCGATCGCGCGCACGGGCTGCCCGCCTCGTCAGCCAGGCCGTCGATGCCGAGGCGATCATCAACGGCCTCCGCGTCCGCGGCGAGGATGATCAGCCGGACCTGATGGATCCGTCGGGCCCGGACGAACTGCTGGCATGACCGAGCCTCTGGCTTCCCAATTCGATCCTGCCACGATCGAAGCGCCGATCTATGCCTGGTGGTCGGCCCGCGGATTGTACCGCACCGACCCGGACGCTCCGGGCGACCCGTACGTGATCCAGATGCCGCCGCCGAACGTGACCGCCGTGCTGCACACCGGTCACGGGCTGACGTACACCATCCAGGACGTCCTGATCCGGTTCGAGCGCATGCGGGGTCGCAAGGCGTTGTGGGTTCCCGGCACCGATCATGCCGGTATCGCCACGCAGAACGTGGTCGAGAAGCTGCTCGCCACCCGTGGGCAGACGCGCTTCGACGTTGGTCGCGATGAATTCGTCGAACACGTGCGCCGGTTCGTGACCGAGACCGGGGGGACGATCCTGGAGCAGCTCAAGGCGCTCGGCGCCAGTTGCGACTGGTCTCGCACGTACTACACCCTCGATCCCGCGCTCTCACGCGCGGTGCGCGAGGTGTTCGTGCGGCTGTACGAGCAGGACCTGATCTACCGCGGCAAGTACATCGTGAACTGGTGTCCGCGCTGCCTGACGACGCTGTCGAATGAAGAAGTGGAAAAAGAAGAACGCGAGGGCCAGCTCTGGCACCTGCGCTATCCGCTCGCCGACCAGGACGGTTCGATCACGGTGGCGACCACCCGGCCCGAGACGATGCTCGGCGACACCGGCATCGCCGTGCACCCGGATGATCCGCGCTACCGTGGGCTGATCGGGCGGATGGTCCGGCTGCCGCTGGCGGATCGCCTGATTCCGATCGTGGCGGACCCCGCGGTGGATCCCGCGTTCGGATCGGGAGCGGTCAAGGTGACGCCGGCGCACGATCCCGTCGACTTCGACATCGGACAGCGCACCGGGCTCGCGACGATCGACATCTTCACGCCGGACGCGCGCACCAACGCCAATGTTCCCGTGCCGTTCCGCGATCTCGATCGCTTCGAGGCGCGCCGCAAGGTGCTCGCCGAACTCGAGCGCCAGGGAGTATTGCTGCGCGCCGAACCTCACCGGCATGCCGTCGGCCATTGCTACCGCTGCAACACCATCGTCGAGCCGCGCTGGTCCGATCAATGGTTCGTGAAGATGCGGCCGCTGGCGGATCGCGCCATCGCGGCACAACAGGCTGGGGAGTTCGAGATCATCCCCGAGCACCACAACGACGTGCTGCTCCGGTGGCACGAGAATCTCCGCGACTGGTGCATCTCCCGACAGCTCTGGTGGGGACACCGGATCCCGGTCTGGTACTGCGAGGGCAGCGGGTGCGAGCGGGTGATCGTGTCGCGCGACGACCCGGCGAAATGCCCCGACTGCGGCGGCCCGCTGCGCCAGGATGAGGATGTCCTCGACACCTGGTTCTCGTCGTGGCTGGTGCCGTTCTCATCGCTGGGCTGGCCCGACGAGACGCCGGATCTGGCCGCGTTCTATCCGGGCGCGACGATGGTCACGGCGCCGGAGATCCTTTTCCTCTGGGTCTCGCGCATGCTGATGTCGGGGATCACCTTCATGGACGAGGTGCCGTTCCGGACGATCTATCTGCACGGCACCGTGCGCGATACCCAGCACCGCAAGATGTCCAAGTCGCTTGGCAACGGCATCGATCCGCTCGAAGTGATCCGGCGGCACGGTGCCGACGCGTTGCGCTACACCATGGTCAGCGGGATGTCGGTCGGCACCGACCTGATCCTCGATCCGGCGGACCTCGACACGTCGTTCGCGCCAGGGCGTCATTTCGCGAACAAGCTCTGGAACATCGGCCGCTTCCTGCTGGGCCACATCGAGACCGGAGCGGCGCCCTTGGCGTCGATCGATTCGACCACGCTTACGCTCGCCGATCGCTGGATCCTCGCCCGGGCGCACGACGCCGTGATCGTCGCAACCGATCAGTACGAGCGCTTCCGCCTCAACGAGGCCGCTGCGACCGGGTACCACTTTGTCTGGAGCGACTTCGCCGACTGGTATCTGGAGCAGATCAAGCCGCGGCTGTACGGCACGCAACCCGGCGGCGACACTGCCCGCGCCGTCGCCGTGCATGTCTTCGATGTGGCGCTGCGGCTCCTGCATCCGATCATGCCGTTCATCACCGAGGCATTGTGGCGCCGGCTGCCGAACAGCGGTGCGGATGATTCGATCTCCCTGGCGCGGTGGCCCGCTGCCATCGATTCGCGGGCGGACGACACCGCGATCCGCCACTTCGCCGCGGTGCAATCGATCGTGGGCGCGGTGCGCGCGCTGCGCGCCGAATACGGCGTCGCGCCCGGGCAGTTGGTGAACGTCACCATCGCGGACCCAAGTGCCGACGCCCGCGAAGCCCTCGGGGCGGAGAGCGAGACGGTGCGCCGCCTCGCCAGGATCGCTGAACTTCGCGTGGGCGAGGCCCCGTCAACGGCGAGCGGAACTGTGGTGCTCGACGACCGGACCGTGGTCATGATCCCGCTCGGCGACCTTGTTGACCGCGAAAAAGAATGCCGCCGACTGGCAACGGAACTCGCGCAGGTGGACGGTTTTGTCGCTGCACAGGTTCGCAAACTCGACAATGAGCAATTCGTGGCACGCGCCCCGGCCGAGGTCGTGGCGAAGGAGCGCGACAAGCTGGCGGGATGGCACGCCCAGGCTGCGGCGCTCCGGGAGAAGCGGCAGGCGCTGCAATGCGGCGACTGATCTGGTGGATGCTGGCAGCGGTGGTCGTCGTCGGCTGCGCCCGGATGGGCCCACCGCCGGGTGGTCCGGTTCGCATCACACCGCCGGTGCTCCTGGCTACGCTGCCAACCGACAGCAATTGTACCCAGCCTGGGTTTCGCGGTGATGCCGAATTCGTATTCGATGAAGTCGTGAGCGAAGGGAGCCAGCCCAACTTCGGCCAGGGCACCGGCGATCTCGAAAAACTGGTGATGCTTTCTCCCGATACCCTGGTGCCCGTCGTCCGCTGGCACCGCAGCCGCATTACCGTGCATCCCAAGCACGGCTGGAAACCCAACACGGTGTATCGCATCGAACTGGCGCCGGGCCTTGGCGATCTGCGCAATCACTTCACCAAGAAGCCGGCGCTAATCACGTTCGTGACCGGTCCGACGTGTCCTGCGAAGTATCTCACCGGCCGGGCGGTCGACTGGTCCGCGCACGCCGGCGCGACGACGGCGCTGATCATCGCGATGCATTTTCCGGATTCGGCGAGGTATCGCTCGTACGCCGACAGCAACGGCCGATTCCGGTTCGGTCCGCTTCCGGACGGCAGCTACCTGGTCTACGCGGTGCTGGATCAGAATCGCGATCACAAGCTGGAATCGGGTGAGGGATGGGACACGGTGCGCGCCGCGGCATCGCAAGATTCAGTGGGCGAGATCTGGGCCTTCGTCCGCGACACGCTCCCGCCGAAGATTGCGAGTGTCGCGCGTCAGGACTCGGCGTCGATTGCGGTGACCTTCGTGCATTCGATTGATCCGTACCAGCATCTCGACAGCACGTCGCTGCGGGTGGGAACCATCGTCTCCGGAGACACCGTCAGCGTGGCGCCACTGGTCGCGTATCCCAAGGCCGTCTACGACTCGGTCTTTCGCCCGCCACCCAAGCCCAAGACGCCGGCGCAGGACAGCGCCGCTGTCCGCGACAGCATCTCACGCGATTCCGCCGCCCGCTTTGCTCCCCGCCGAGCGCGCGGCGCGCCGCCGCTTCCGGTGATCGATTCGGTGCAGCAGAAGCGGCCGACCCTCGGCAGCGTGCTGGTGATTCACACCCGCGGGCGAATCGAGCCGGGCAGGCGGTACTTCGTCGAGGTTCGGGATGTCCGAAGCGCCGGCGGTGTGAGCGGCCCACCGGTATCGCGCGCATTCGACGCGCCGAAGGCAGTCGTGGTCGACACCACCAAGACGCATCCCGTGTCGAAGGCCGATTCACTCAAGGGGTCGAAGGCCGATTCACTCAAGGCATCGCGCCCGGATTCGCTCAAGGCGCCACGTCCGGACACGCTCAAACCGGTGCCCCGCGATACGTCGGGAGCGCCACCACTGATCAAGAAAGCGATCCCCAAGCCGAAGCCTGATTCCGGCGGACGCGGTCGATAGTGGCGGCGCGAGCGGCGGTGTTCCTGGATCGTGACGGCACGTTGATCGAGGATCGCGGTTATATCGCGGCGCCCGAGCAGGTGCAGCTCCTGCCCGGCGTCGCCGAGGCGCTGATCGCCCTCGGAAATGCCGGCATCGTCCGCATTGTGATCACCAACCAATCGGGAATCGGTCGCGGGCGGTATAC
>JBOHRY010000176.1:0-5160 GCA_050732955.1 Gemmatimonadales bacterium
CCGCCATCGGGTCCTGCGCGGACAACGCCACGGGCAGGGCAAGCGCCGCGGCCGTCACGACCGCGCGGCGGATCATTGCGAGATGCCGCGAAAGAGCGGATGGGTGAGAAACGTCTGCAGCCAGCCGCTCGGTGATGTACCGTGCAGCACGGTCGGTCCCGCGTGCCGGGTCACGGTGCTATCGCGCTCGGCCGTGATGACCAGCAGGAACTTGTTGAGTTCCGTCGTCCCCACGGTCGTGGTGCCGTTGTGCACGGTGCCGAGGCGGTGCCAGGTCGCGAGATCGGGCGAGACTTCCCATGCGACGAAGGCGGTGTAGGCACCGAGCGTCGCCGGGGCGGGAAGGGCACGCGCAGCGATCCGCACGTCGTAGCGGTGATGGCCGTCTGCCGACACCGCAATTCCGTAGGGCGACGCGGCGAACACCAGTCGGGCCTCGCCGGTGGCTCCCGGAACGCGCGGGCCGGGGAGGAGCACGATGTCGTACGGTCCGGCCGCGCTTGACGCAACCAGGAGCGCGGCTGCCAGCTTCAACGTCACGGCGCCGTCGGACCTCGATCCCAGTCCTGCACACTCGAGATGTTCGGCATGCCGATATCCTTGCCGTTCCACCCGGTAAAACCTGTCATGCGAAAGAGCCAGAGCCCGCTGCGCATGTCGGAAATCGCGATCAGCCCGTCGCGGTTGCGGACGTCCACACCGAACCCGCCTTGCTCGACGCTGGTCGTGCTCTCCCAGTTGACGTCGGGGTTGCCGCCGAATCCGTGCTCATGGGTGCATTCGCAGGTGTAGTACCAGCCGTCGGTCTTCGGGTTCTTCGGATCCTTGAGATCAAACACGAAGAATCCATCCTCGTACGCCGAGACGAAGACATACGGCCAGCGGACTTCATGGTTGTGCGAGAGGTCATGCCAGTCGGCGGCCCAACCGGCGATCGGCAGGTCGAGATTCTGCTGCTTGCCGTCTTGCGCGGCGGTCAGGTCCCAGATCTTGAGCGGCGTGTACTGATACTCGGTCTCGGTGACCGCGAAGTTGCCATCGGGAGACGGCGTGAACGTGTGCGCGATGTCGAGGCCGAGGCCCGTGATCGTGAACAACTGGGTCGGCGACTCGGGATGGGTTACGTCCCACGCAGAGTAGCCGCCCAGCCCCGCACCGTAGAACACATCGCGGTGGCGCGCGACATCATACCCGACGTAGAAGTCATGGTAGCCGCCTGCCATGACCTGCCGCATCGGCGTGGGATTCGGCACGGAGCCGATCAGCCAGGTACTGCTATCGGCGCCGCTCACGATCTTGCCGAGATCGTAGATCAGCGCCTTCGTCTGACCCACCGTGGCGAAGTAGAGTGCCCGGCCGTCGGAGTGCTTGTACGCGAAGGTGTTGTGGAACCCGCCGGGCGACTGCGGATAGCGAATCCGCGCCACAACCTTCACCTGGGACGGATCGGGCAGGCCGGTGACATCGAGGATCACCGCGCCGAGGTCGGCGTCGGGCGATCCCTGGAAGAACTGGTACGACTGCGCGTAGTAGTAGCGATTGTTGATCTTGAAGTACTTGCCATCCATGGCGCCTATGCCCCGATGCAGCTCCGGGTTCTCAATCGTCCAGTCGACCACCTTCTTCGGGTGAGCGGCGTCGCGGATGTCGTAGATCTGCAGGTCGTTGTTGACGAAACCCGAGACATAGACGTAGGGGCGATCGGCGTCCTGCTCGATCTCGATGTCGGCGGCCTTCCAGGTAT
Source organism: Gemmatimonadales bacterium (assembly GCA_050732955.1). Taxonomy (GTDB): domain Bacteria; phylum Gemmatimonadota; class Gemmatimonadetes; order Gemmatimonadales; family GWC2-71-9; genus Palsa-1233. The sequence continues at coordinate 1,745 of JBOHRY010000176.1, forward strand.
TGGTCGTGGTGACCACGTGCGCCACCAGCTGGATATTGGGCGAGCCTCCATGCTTGGCGGTCACGACCGGCACCGGCATACCGGGGTCCTGGGCGACAACGAGAGCGGGTGCGGCGGCAAGCAACACGAGGGCGAGAGCAACGCGCATGGTTTCTCCGGAGCGGGTGGCGGTCGCTGGAGAGTAGGGCCGTGGCGGGGAGGTGGGCAAGACCGGAGACGTCAATCCTGGATCAGGCGTGGCGTAGCGCGTGGACCGGGTATCGGCGCGGACTACTCCGATCGCAACGTGATCGCCGGATCGACGCGGGCGGCGCGCCACGCCGGCACCCACGCCGCTGCCGCGGCGACGCCCAGGACCAGGACCACCACGCCGACATAGGTCGCCGGATCGAGGCGCGAAATGCCGTAGAGGAGCGAGGTGAGCGCGGCACTCGCCACGATGGCGCCCGCGAGCCCGAGCACACCGCCCATCGCCGCGAGCTGCAGCGCCTGCCGTGCCACCAGTCCGACGATCTCGGCGCGCGAAGCGCCCAGCGCCGACCGCACACCGATCTCGCGCGTGCGTTCGGTGACGCTGCCAGTGAGCACGCCGTAGATGCCGACCGCAGCCAGCACCAGCGCCGCGGCTGCGAAGGTCTGGAACACGACCAGCGCGAAGTGACGCTCGGCTTCCGAGGCGGCGATGAGGTCGTCCATCGTGGCGATGCGGGACACCGGCTCGCGGTCGACCGACCAGACGGCGTTGCGGACCGCCGGCGCCAGTGCCCGCGCGTCGACGCTGGTGCGCACCACCAGCGACTGGACGTTGTCCACCCACGGCCATTGACCCATCGGCACGTAAAACGCGTTCGGCTCCGGGCCCGCCAGCCCGGCCTGCTTCACATCCGCCACCACCCCGACGACGAGGTGCCACGGCCGGGTGCTGTCGCCGATCTCCGGGCCGGCGCGAAGCCGCTGGCCGATCGGATCCGTCTGCCCGAATACCTGCCTGGCATAGGACTCATTGATCACGGCCACTGCGACGGAACTGCGATCATCGGATGGCGCAAGCAATCGGCCGCGGCGCAACGCAATGTGCATCGTCCGGAAGTAGCCAGGTGTGACGACGTAGCGAAACGCGGCCGGGGCGTCGTTGGGGCTCTGATCGACCTGCGACGCGAACTGCGCCCCGTAAGTATCGACGTCGCCGCTCAGCGGCAGCTGGCTGGTGAACGCTGCTGCGGTCACGCCGGGAACACGCAGCACCGCGTCGCGCGTCTGTTCGAAGAACTGGAATCGAGCGCTATCGGCGTCATATCGATGCCCGGACGCCGTGACCTGCATCGTCAGCAGGTGACCGGCGTCGAATCCGGGAGGCACATTGAGCAGGCGATCGATGCTGCGCCAGAGCAGGCCCGCGCCGATCAGCAGAACCAGCGCGAGAGCGATCTCCGTGACCACGAGCACGCGCCGCATCATCTGGTGACCGCCCACCGTGCGTCGCGACCCGAGTTGCAGTCGCGCGGCGGGGTCGCGCCGCGTTCCCTGCAGCGCGGGCAGCAACCCGACCACGACGCCGAGTCCCGTGGTGAGCAGCAAGGTGAAGGCGAGCACGGCGCCATCGACGCGAATGGCGCCGAGGCGCGGCAACTGGGCCGGCGAGAGGAGGATCAGAGCTCGCACGCCGATTTGAGCCAGCACCACGCCGAGGGCGCCGCCGAGCAGCGCCAGAACCAGGCTCTCGGTCAGGACCTGCCGCACCAGCCGGCGGCGTCCCGCGCCGAGCGCGGCGCGCACCGCGAACTCGCCGCTGCGCTGCGCCCCGCGGGCCAGGAGCAGGTTGGTGACGTTGACCGCGGCGATGGCCAGCAGCAGGAGCACGCCACCCACAATGGCAAGCAGCACCGGCTTGATGCTCCGAGCGATCGCGTCCTGGAGGCCGGTCACCAGCATCCCGGCCGAGAGGCTTGCCCAGGGCGGTCGAACGAACGCACGCAGCGGCGAGCCGGCGATCGATGCCACTTCGCGTCGCGCCTGCTCGAGCGTGACGCCCGGTGTGAGTCGCGCCACCATGTGGAGATGATGCCCCCACTCGGCCGACTGGAATGGGGCGTTGAGACGATAGGGAAGCGGCGCCCAGATATCGACTGCTGGATCCAGGACGTTGTCGAACGACGGTGGCATGATTCCGACTACCGTGTACGGATCACCATTGAGCATCAGCGCGCGCCCGATGATGGCACTCGCGCCGCCGGCGCGACGGCGAACGAACCGATCGCTGACGATGGCGAGTCTCGGGCCGCCGGGTTGCGCGTCGTCTTCCGCAAAGTCGCGGCCAACGGCCGGCGGGACCCCGAGTGCCCGGAAAAAGTCGGCACTGATTCGCTGACCGTGGAGACGTTCGGGGGCGTCGCTGCCAGTTCCGGTCAAGGACGGTTGCCAACGATCGGCGACCGCGAGCGCGCTGAATGAACGGGTTCGAGCGGCGAGCTCGAGATAGGTGCCAAAAGTCACGTCGGCCGGCGCATTGCCGGCGCCGAAATCGGTGATCATCACGATGCGATTGGCGTCGGGGTAGGGCAACGCGGCGAAGAGGATCGGATTGACCGCGCTGAAGACAGCGGTGCTGGCACCCACGCCGAGAGCCAGGGTGATCACGCTCACGGCGGTGAAGCCCGGGTGCTGGCGCAGGCGGCGGATCGCCTGCCGCACGTCGGCAGCAACAGTCCCGAGGACGTGCTCCCATCCGCCGGTGATGACCGCCTCACGCACCGAGGTCGCGTTGCCGAGTTCGAGTTGGGCCGCACGCCGGGCTGCTTCCGGGTCGAGCCCGCGCGCGATCCCTGCTGCGGTTGCCTGATCGAGGTAGTGCTGCACCTCGGCAGCGACATCGCGATCGGCGGCGTCACGATCGAAGAGACGGCGCAAGCCGCGAGTCGCCTGCCGCCAGAGCGACATCGGCTACCCCTCCGCCTTGATCAGGCGAGTCACGGCGCCGGCGCGCCGGCTCCAGTCAGCCTTTTCCCGGTCGAGCTGCCGGTGCCCACTGCGCGTCAGCGTGTAAAACTTGGCTCGGCGCGAGTTTTCGGTTTCCCGCCATTCGGCGTCGAGCCAGCCGGCGCGCTCGAGTCGTTGCAGGGCGGTGAGAAGCGAGCCCGGATTGACCTTGAACACTTCGCGGGAGATCTGCTCGATCCGCCGCGCGATGCCGAACCCGTGGAGCGGGCCGAGACTCAGCGTCTTGAGGATGAGCAGGTCGAGCGTGCCCTGGATCACATCGGTGTTGTCGGTGGTCACCACGGTCTCCTGGCGGCAGACGTCTCCAGTCTCGCGCCATTCAATATGATTGTCAAGATGTGACAGCCAGCATATGATTGTCAGGGCGGCAGGGCGGCAGGGCGGCAGGGCGGCAGGGCGGCAGGGCGGCAGGGCGGCAG
>JBOHRY010000177.1:0-5055 GCA_050732955.1 Gemmatimonadales bacterium
ACGCGCCGCCTATCCGCCATTCGCGCACGTCATCTACGTCATCAAGGAGAATCGCACGTACGACCAGGTCTTCGGTGATCTTGCCGCGGCCGATGGCGACACGTCGCTGGTCTTCTTCGGGCGCGCGGTGTCGCCCAACCATCACGCGCTCGCCGAACGATTCGGCATCTATGACCGGTTTTTCGTCAACGCCGAAGTGAGCGCCGATGGCCACAACTGGAGCACCGGCGCGTACGCTACCGATTACGTCGAGAAAACCGTTCCGCTCAACTATGACGACAAGGGCCGTACTTACGACTACGAAGGCACCAACCGGGGCCAGCGCCCCAACCCCGGCGAGGACGCGGCGGAGCCGGCCAACGGATATCTCTGGGACCTCGCCAGGCGTCGCGGTATCACCTTCGAGAACTTCGGCGAATTTGTCGCCGATCCGGACGTCGCCGCGCTGTCGCCGCAATACCGCGGGCTCAAGCCGTTTCTCGAATCACACACCGATTCGGCGTTCCCCGGCTTCGATCTCCACATCACCGACCAGTACCGCGCCGACGAATGGCTCAGGATGTTCGCCGGCTGGGTGAAAACAGGGCAGATGCCCACGTTGCAGATTCTTCGCCTTCCCAACGATCACACGCGCGGCGCCGTCGCCGGAGCGTTCACGCCGCGCGCCTACATGGCCGACAACGACCTGGCGCTCGGTCGCGTGGTGGAAGCGCTCTCTACCAGTCCGTTCTGGAAGAACACGGTGATGTTCGTCCTCGAGGATGACGCGCAGAACGGCCCGGATCACGTCGATTCCCATCGCTCGCCGATGATGATCATCTCGGCGTACAGCCAGCCGCGCGTCTGGCATCGATTCGGAAACACCACCGACGTGATCGCGACGATCGAGGAAATGCTCCGGCTCGATCACCTGTCGCAGTTTGACGCCTTCGGCCGTCCGTATCGCGGCGTGTTCACCTCGCATCCCGATCTGAGGCCGTATCACGCGATGACGCCGTCGATCCCGCTCACGGAACGCAACCCGGCCGGCACGCCGGCGGCGCGCCAATCGGCGCGACTCGATTTCCGGCTCGAGGATCTGGCGGACGACGAGACGCTGAACCGGGTGCTCTGGCAGGCGATCAAGGGGAACGTGCGCTATCCCGGCATCCACCACTGGAGCGCTCCGATCCTGCGGCCATCCGGAGCGCGATCCGCATCGCACTAGTGGCCGACGTCGGGCTCCGGCGGCGGGAGGTCGCGGCGGAATGGCGGCAACTGCAGCCCGGTTGACGGTGCCGCCGCGATGTCGAGGAGGTCGTTCACCGAGATGGCGACCGCCGCTGTCCGCCAGTCGTAACCGACGTTGAATTTGTAGCTCGCCCCGGACAGCCAGAGCGTCACCTTGGTCGCCTTGGGATCGACCATGAACGTGGACTTGTAGACGATCTGCGCGAAGGCATCGATGAGGCCGGCGCGCGCGATCGGTGATGGGTAGACGGTCCAGCGCACGCCGTCCGGGCTCCGGGCCAGGTACAGCGCATTGGTCGCGCAACTGGCGCCGAGCGGATAGGTGTTGTAGAGCGCCCAGTATTCCTGCCGCGCCGGGATCCACTGAACATCGATGTGCCAGATGGATTGTCCCGGCTGGACGAGATCCACCGTCAGCGGGTCGTCCCAGTTGAGGCCGTCAGGCGACGTCCGCCGCTCGACCGTGGTCACCGCCGCCGAGCATCCGATGGGCCCGGAATTGACCGACCACATCTGCCAGGCGGCGTGCGGCGCAACGCGAACCACGCTCGGAGAGACCACCTCGTGACTCGGTCTGGTCACCACCGTCATCGGCGCATCCCAGCTACGGCCGTTCCGGCTTCGCGTCACGAGGATCACGTTCTGGTTGTCGACCACGTCGCGGTAATACATCCAGAGACGCTGGTCGCTCCCGACCACGATCGACGGATCCGACAGGTAACCGGTCGGATCGGGATGCACGATCGGGTTGTCAACGCCCGTTGGCGCGAGCCAGGTCGACGCATCCATGCTGCGAAAGATCGACGGATTCTCGTAGCTGCTGTTGCCGCCGGGGTACGGTGTGATCGCCAGCCAGAAGCCGGTGGCTCTACCATGTGCGCGCACGATCGATGGATGCACTGCCTGACCGGATCCCTCGTAGGTATCCAGTGTGAGCAGGCCCGCACCGGCCAGTGTGTTCGAAAGGATCTCCTTCGGGTAGCAGTCGCTGGGATCACACGTTGTGGCGTTGGCTGTCGCGCTCACCCTGGAGCTGACAGTCGCTTGCAAGGTTTGCTGGCCGCCCGCAGGCCCCATGGTCCAGACGACCTGTACCGTTCCCGCGGAATCAGTCAGCTGGAAGGCGGAGTCCACCGTGCCGCCGCCGAGCGGCGTGGTAAACTGCACGCGAACGCCAGCCACGGGTTGCGCCGAGCTGTCCACGACGACGAAGGTGACGGGATCGGGCAGGTCGTCGAGTGGATCGGCTTGCTGTCCGTCGCCGGCCGTGATCGTGATCCTCGCGGCCGCGCGGTTGGCTGGCGGCGGCGGCGCGATCGACGGGCCGTCCGGCTGGCAGGCCAGTGCGAACAGCAACCAAGTCGCCGCGACGCAGCGTTGGCTGGGATTCACCGACTCTCTCTGATAATGTGTTGATCACGGGGTGTGGCGCTGCTTCCCGCAACAGTTCAATATGCCGCCGAAATCACGACCCGGCTAGGGGCGGCTATGCCGCGGCGAGCAGCTCCATCAGGCCGGGCATGTCGATCGGCTTGGTGAGTACCGTCACCGGGCCTTCGCGTGCTGCCTCGTCGAGTGCCTCGGGTGCGGCATGCGCGGTCATCAGCACCACGCGCGTCGTCGGCGTGCATTCCTTCATCGCCTTGCACGCGGCGATGCCGTCCATCCCCGGCATCCTGATGTCCATGAGCACGACCGGATAACGGTGGGCGCAGGCGAGTGCCACGGCTTCCGATCCCGAGTGCGCGCAGGTGATCTCCCATCCGCGCAGACTGAGAATGTCGCGCAGGGTGCGCACCATCGCGCGGTCGTCATCAACGATCAGGATCTGCCGATTCATGTCATCGCCGCCTTCGCACGGGGAATCGTGAGGATGAAGGTGGCGCCCTTCCCGGGGTCGCTCGCCGCCGTGATGTCACCGCCGTTCGCCTGCGCCAGCGCCCGCGAGACCGCCAATCCCAGACCGATGCCGCGGGCCTTCGTGGTAAAAAGTGGCTCGAAGATCCGCTCCATGAGTTCCGGCGGTATGCCGGGACCGGAATCCGTCACCAGCAGTTCGACGGCGTCGGGCCGGCACCGGCGGGCCTGGAGCTTGAGCGCGCCACCCTTCTCACCCATCGCCTGCACGGCGTTGGTGAGCAAATTGAATACCACTTGACCGATCTGGACGGCATCGACCTCCACGATGACGTCGTCCGCGAGCAGGTCGACGTTCACACAGACAGGTTCGCGATCGGTAAGGCGTCGCAGCTGGTTGTCCACGATTGATCGCAGTGCCACCGGGCTCCGGTGCGCCGGCGCGACCCGCGAAAAATCCATCAGGTCGCCCACGATCTTGCTGGACAATGCGACCTGTTCCTTGAGCAACTGCAGGTAATCGCGGACACTTTCCGGCGGAGACTCGAGCACCATCTCGATATAGTAGATCGCGTTGCTCATCACGCCGAGCGGGTTGCGCAGCTCGTGTCCCACGCCGCCGGCCAGCTGGCCGAGCATGGCGAGCCGCTCCCGGCGCACCAGCGCTTCCTGCGCATTCTGGAGTTGCTGCAATGCGTCGTGCAGCTCTGCCGTCCGTTCGGTCACCGTTTCTTCCATGCGCTGCCGCGAATCACGGATCTGGCGCGACATCGTGTCGAAGGAATTGGCCAGCCGTCCAAGCTCGTCCTCGCGGCGAATGGCCATCTCGCCGGTGTGCCGGCCCGCCGCGATTTCGTCGGCGGCCAGCGTCAGCTGCACCAGCGGCGTCGTCAGGCGCCGAGCGAACCACCAGGCCGCCAACCAGCCCAGCGCCACACACACCAGCGCGATCACGATGACGTTCTGCAGAAAACGGTCTGCCGGAGCCATCACTTCGCGCAGCGGAAACTCCAGCGCGAAGAGCCACGGTGTGCCGCTCAACGGCAGGACTCCAGCCACTACTGGACCATCGGCCGCCGTGCGGGTGTACACCACCGTGCCGCTCCAATGCCGCAGGTCCACAGGTGGGGCGGGTACCCGGTGATGCTGATCGGTCCAGAATCCGCCGTCGGCATTGGCGAGCAGGAGATTCGTTCCGGCGCCAAGCAGCTTGCGCTGCTGCTGGCTTGCCTCCGGCGAAATGGTCGCGTGATGCCACTCGACCACGAACGCACCGTCGCCGTCGGGGATCCTGGCGCTCACGGGGTAGACGATGCTGTCGTGCAGCACCCGCAGGGTGCCCACCGAGCCGGAGTCGCGATCCGCGATGACGGGCGGAAAATCCGAAGGCGCCGATGTCACGGCGTAGTTGGTGGTGAGGAGGACCTGGCCCGACGCGGCGCGAATCTCGGTCGCCATGAGCGATCCGCCTCGCCGGCGGTCCAGCAGCGCGCTGAGCGCGGCCGGCGCGTGCGCGGCGTTCGGTGACCGCGCGTATTCCGCCACGCTGTGCTGCACTGCGACCGCCCGCGCCTCGCCGACCAGTTGCTGTCCGGTGCGGCGCGAGGTGGACTGCACCAGCTGGATCACATCGTCGAGATGCTGATAGGCCGCGCGGCGCGCTGTATGGCGGACCTCGTAGTACGACGCGACCGATACCGCCGCCGCCACCAGCAGAATGAGCACCCCGGCCACGAGGGGTATCTTCTGCGCGATCGACAGCCGAACGAATGCACGGTCGCCTGAAGGCATCGCGGTATGGTAGCTGATCTCCGGCGAGTTGTCAGGGGTTCGCCTAGCTTCCAGCAACCCCGAAGGATGGCCAGATGCAGCATCGATGGATTATTCCCGCGCTCCTGCTCGCCGCGTTGCCACAACTCCTCGCAGGCCAGGGCGGCCAGCGATTCTCGTCGCTCGACGATGCCATCC
>JBOHRY010000178.1:0-9036 GCA_050732955.1 Gemmatimonadales bacterium
GGCCGCGGCCCGAGCGAGCGCCCGACGGTCCGCGCGCACCTGACGGTCGGTCTCGAATGCGCCTGATTCCAGACCAGCGGCATCCTCGTCGTAGAACGCAGTCCTCTTGACCAAAAGGAGCCGCAGCAGCCGGAGCCGAGCCTTGGAGCCGAGCATCTCGTCAAGCGGACGTCCCAGAGCTGGCATGATCCTCTCCGCATATGCGGTCAGTTATCGGGATAACAATTTATCCCATATGGATAAAAAATTATCCACTTTCGGGCGGAAGTCAACTTCCGGAATTCCACGCGATTCTGCACGTGAATTCGCGTCCAGCGGCGGTGGCCCTCGTTGCAACGCGTTGTGCCGGAGGCCGGGGCGAATCACCCGCACCCATACAGTCCCGGCTATTTTCATCCCGGACTTTATCCGGAACCCCTATGACCACCGCGACCGCTCCCGCGCCGCTCTCCGTCCTTTCCGAAGAAGAAACCCTCTTTCGCGAAACGATCCGGGAATTCGCCGAGACCGAGATCGCCCCCCACGTCCATGAAATGGACGAAGCCTCGAAGATGCGGCCCGAATTCCTCGCCAAGTTCTTCGAGATGGGGATCATGGGGATCGAGGTGCCCGAGCAGTTCGGCGGCGCTGGCGGCAATATCTTCCTGGTCACGCTGGCGGTCGAGGAACTGGCGCGGGTGGATGCCTCCGCGGCGATCTATGTGGACGTGCAGAACACCCTCTTCAACAACGCCCTGCTCCGCTGGGGCACCGACGAGCAGAAGCGCCGGTATTTCTCCCGGACCACAACCGATACCGTCGCGGCCTTTGCGCTCTCGGAGCCGGCGTCCGGCTCCGACGCCTTCGGGCTGGAGACGCGCGCCGTGCAGGATGGCGACGAGTGGCTCCTGACCGGCCGGAAGTTCTGGATCACCAACGGCGCCGAGGCCGGCGTCTTCATCGTCTTCGCCAACGCCGATCCGGCGAAGGGCTACAAGGGCATCACCGGGTTCCTGGTCGAACGGGAGTTTCCGGGTTTTTCCATCGGCAAGCGCGAGCAGAAACTCGGCATCCGTGCTTCGAGTACGGTCGAGCTGATCCTCGAGAACTGCCGCGTCCACGCCGCCAACGTCCTCGGACAGGTCGGCCAGGGCTACAAGGTGTCGATCGAGACACTCAACGAGGGACGCATCGGGATCGGCGCCCAGATGATCGGGGTAGCCCAGGGAGCCCTGGACGCGGCCACCCGCTACGTCAAGGAGCGGAAGCAGTTCGGCAAGGTCCTTGCTGACTTTCAGGGTGTACAGTTTCAGGTCGCCCAGATGGCGACCGACCTCGAGGCGGCGCGACTCATGGTTTACAACGCTGCCCGACTGAAGGACGCGGGAATGCCCTTCACCCGCGAAGCCGCAATGGCGAAGCTCTTCTCATCTGTGACTGCCAACCGGATCACGGGGCAGGCGCTGGAGTTGTTCGGCGGCTACGGCTACAGCCGGGAATACCCGGTCGAGAAGTTCTACCGCGACGCCAAGATCGGGGTGATTTACGAGGGGACCAGCAACATGCAGTTGCAGACGATCGCCAAGCTGCATCTCAAGTAGGCGAGTCGGAACTGGCGATTCGGACGTCTTGTAATAGCAGGGATCCGGTGTTCAGCGAAAGAGTGCCATGATTCGACGTTTTGCCCTGATTCTCATCGCGTTCGGAGCAGGTCCGGTCGGGCTCGCGGCCCAGAGCGCCGCCTCGATCGCGCCGGTACTCGACCGCTGGTGGGCCCGCACCGTTCACCGCTCACCGGGGACCTGGGGTATCGTGGTCGCCGACCAGAACGGCACGGTGCTCTGGCAGGTGAATCAGGACGAACCGATGATCCCGGCCTCCACCGTCAAGGTGCTGACCACCGGTTTCACCCGGACAGCAGTTGGCGGCGACGCGCGGCGGGTCACCCGTGTGATCGGCAGCGGCCACGTCGACACCGCAAGCGGCATGTGGCTCGGCAAGTGGGCGCTGGAACTCAACGGCGATCCGACACTCGAGAGGCCCGACCGTACCGGCCCGACGCTGCTGCAGCTGGCGCAGCAGCTGGCCGCCATCGGTGTCCGCAAGCTGGTCGGCCCGCTCGACGTGACGAGTACCACCGGCATCGCGCGCTCGACGTATCCGGTCGTCTGGTCCGACCGTTTTCGCGGCCGGACTTACGCGCCGCCGATCGGCCCGATCACCCTCAACGAAAACGTGGTGTACTTCACGGTGGCACCGGGCTCACGCATCGGGGCGCCGGCCGTCGTGATCGGCGACGCGCCGACCGGTGCCGGGAGCCTGGTGCTGATCACCGCGAAGACGGTGGGCGGGCGCCGCAGCTCGCTGCACTTCTCGACGCTCAAGAACGGACACTGGCAGGTCAGCGGCAAGATCGGGCTGTACGGCAAGGCGCGGCGGTTCGAATCGGTCGCCACCGACCCGACCGCCGTGCTGGAAGCGGCGTGGGAGCATGCGACCGCCGCTGCCGGCATTCAGTGGCTTCGGGCGTCGTCGATCTCGGCCCCCACGATGGCGGATCGGCGCGTTCTCGCCGAGGTCGCCTCCGAGTCATTCGACTCGATTGCGCACGAGGTCAACACTCGCTCGCTCAACATCGGCGCCGAGATGATGCTGCTCTGGGGCGCCGGCAGTTCGTCGGCACCGGCACAGCTGACTGCCTTCGTGCAGAAGCTCACCGGCCTCGACGGCGTGCACCTGGTCGATGGCAGCGGATTGTCGGAGCAGGACCGGGTCGCGCCGATCGTCTTCGCCAGGTATCTCGCCCGGATGCCGCAGACGCCGGCCGGCAGGAATTTCCCGCTGCTCTTTCCCGCGAACGGTTTCGGCACGCTCCGCCGTCTGGGCAGCGGGTTGCCGGGCGCCGGCGTGGTGCGCGCCAAGACGGGAACGTTGACGAACGTGTCCACGCTGGTCGGTTATCTGGGACGTGAGGATGGCACGCTGATCATCGCCGCGATGTACCACGGCGGCGCGCAGTACTCGGCCAAGCAGGCCGAGTGGGACCTGTTCCGCAAGCTGGGAGCTCACGGCGTGGTGGTTCCGGCGGATCTGAGCGAAGCGAGCGAGGCCGGAGGGCCGAGCACGCCGCCCTGATCATGCACGTCGAACAGACCCCCGACCCGCTCTTTCTCGCCCTGCAGGCCGCACTCGCCGGCCGCTACTCACTCGAACGCGAACTGGGACGCGGCGGCATGGGGATCGTCTACCTCGCCCGCGATGTCCGGCTCGACCGCCCGGTCGCGCTCAAGCTGCTGCCCCCCGAACGCGCCTCTCGTTCCGACCTGCGTGAGCGCTTCCTGCACGAAGCCCGCATGGCTGCGCGCCTGGCGCACCCCAACATCGTGCCGATCCACTCGGTCGAGGAAGCCGGCGAGTTCGTCTTCTACGCCATGCGCTACGTAGCGGGCGAAACCCTGGGCGCCCGGCTCCGGCGCGTGGGATACCTCGCGCCGGATGCGGCGTTGCAGATCCTGCGCGACACGGCGTACGCCCTGGCCTATGCCCATGCGCAGCACGTCATCCACCGGGATATCAAGCCCGATAACATTCTTCTCGAGGCCGATGGCGGCCGCGCCGTCGTCACCGATTTCGGAATTGCGTGGCTCGCCGATCGCGACGCCCATACCGGGCGCGTCGTCGGCACGCCCGAGTATCTGTCGCCCGAACAGGCGGCGGGAATCGCCGTGGATGGGCGCAGCGACCTCTATGCTCTCGGCGCCGTCGGATACCACTGCATCACCGGACGGCCACCATTCCAGGGCGACGTGCAGCAATTGCTGGCGCAGCATCTCACACGACCGGCGACGCCGCTCCACCAGATCGCGCCCCAGCTTCCGGTCTCGATCGCGGACGCGATCGACCGGGCCCTCGCCAAGGATCCCGACCAGAGATTCGCGTCCGCCGAGGCCTTTGCCGAGGCGATCGGTGCGGCGCTGTCGCCGCGTGCTGACCTGCCGGTGCCGGTGCGTGTGTGGGTCGAGCGTGGCCGCGAACTGAAGGGGATCTACGTCATCTGGTCGTGCTTCTTCTACGGGGTCGGCACGATGGCGCTGGTGGCCAACCTCATCAACCACCAATGGTCATGGCAGGCGATCATCTTCATGTCGCTCTGTGCGGCAGCGACCGTTGCGCCGTGGATCGCTCATGCCCTCTGGCGGTTGAGCGAAACGCGGAAGGCCCTTGAAGCGGGCGTCACGCTCGGTGATCTGCGCCACGGGGTGGACGTCGCGCTCGAACGCCGCGAAGAGGAACGCCGTTACGAGGCGTCGCGCGCGATCCATCCCATCGCGAAGGTGGTACGCTGGGGAACATACGGCGCTTTCGGATTGGCCATCGCCGCACTGGTGGGTGGCGTGCTCTTCGCGAACAGCACTACCGACAAGATCTTCTTTCAGCTCTTCGGTGGCATGACGATGCTCACGGTCGGGGGCGCCCTGTTCGGCCTGGTCTTTCCGGGACGGCGCCTCAAGATCCGCGATGTTGGTGCCCGGGCTCGATCCTGGCTCTGGCACTCGGCATTCGGCGACGTGATGGCGAGCATCGCGTCCCTTGGATTGCGGCGTGGGAAGAGCCAAAGGTGGGACGGTCGCACGGAAACGGCTGTCGTCGCCGTCACCGAAACGTTGTTCTCCGCGCTACCCCAGCACGAGCGCGCCGTGCTCTCCGATCTTCCTGACGTGGTAGCGCGGCTCGAAGCGGAGGCGGCGCGCGCACGCCGTCAGCTGGCCGCCGGCGACGATGCGAAGTGGGCCGAGCGATTGAGGCAGGCAGTCGGTGCGATCGAGACGTTGCGAGTGGGATTGCTGCGGATGACAACGAGCCACGTGGCCGCCGCCTCGCTCACCGCCGATCTCGCCGCCGCGCGCGAGCTCTCGGAGCGGATCGGCTATCTCGTCGCCGGCGCCGACGAGGTGGCCCGCCTGCTGGACGGCGCCCACCAGAGCAGTATCCATCCAGCGGCAAGCAGCAGTCCAGCGAGCACGTCGGTTGGATAGTGCACGCCGAGATACACCCGCGACACCGAAATCAGGAGCGGAAGTACCACCGCGCCCAGATAGAGGAGGTGACTGGCGCGGCGTGACGGGAGAATGCGCGCCAGGACGACCAGGCCCAGCCCCCACACAATCCAGGCCATCATGGAGTGACCGGAGGGATAGGAATACCAGCCGGCGTCGCTGAGATGCTGCACCACCGAGGGGCGCGGTCGGTGCATCACCTCCTTGGAGACGGCATAGACCGCTTCGCCTGAAATGGCGATGAGCAGGTAGCGACCGCCATCGGCACCGTGTCCCGTGCGCCAGGCAAGCGCTCCGATACCCAGCGCCAAGGGGATTTCGCAGCGCCCGCTGCCCAGGTCGGAGAGCACTTGCATGATGCGGGTGAGCCCGGGATGGCGCAGGTGGGAGAACGCGATCACGGTCCGGGTGTCCCAGCCCTGCGTGACGTGGCGCGCGACGACGATGGAAAGCACCGCGAACAGCAGCAGCACGACGAAAGCGACCCTGGACGTGCGAGGCACGAGCATCGTGACCGACAAGCTAATCGTTTCCCTGCTGCCTGGTGCGACGGAGATGGTCGCCGCCATCGGCGGCGTGTCGCAACTCGTGGGAGTTTCGCACGCCTGCGACTGGCCGCCGGCGATCGAGTCACTGCCGCGAGTCACACTCACGCCGATCGACGCGAGCCGCTCTTCGCTGGAGATACATGGCGCGGTCCAGGCCGCAGCGGGTGCCGGCCAATCGGTGATCGGCATCGACGCCGACGTGCTGCGGACGTTGCGTCCCGATGTGATCATCACACAGATGCTTTGCGACGTCTGCGCCGTTGCCGACGGCGAGGCAATCGCACTGGCGCGAGCCATGACTCCTGCGCCGGAAATCGTGACGCTCTCGGGAACCACGATCGACGGCGTCTGGCACGATATCCGGAAGGTCGGCAGCGCGATCGGTCGCTCGACAGAGGCGATGGCGCTCACCAGCTGCCTCGAGGCGGAAGTCGCCGCGATCGCCGCCCGCTCGCGGAAGGCGCGATCACGAGTCGTTGCCATCGAATGGCTCGAACCGCTGTTTCTAGCAGGCCACTGGGTGCCGGAGATGGTCACCGCGGCCGGCGGCCGGGATGTTGGCGGCGTGGCCGGATCTCACTCGGTGATCCGTTCATGGGATGAAGTCATCGGGCTCGACCCCGACCTGGTGCTGCTCGTCCTCTGCGGGTTCAGTGAGGAGCGCGCCCGGATGGAAATGGAGCGGCAGAGCGACGCGCGCGCCCGCGACTGGCTCGCTAGCAGGCGGGTGGCGATCCTCGACGGCAATGCCTACACGAGCCGACCAGGGCCGCGAATCATCGAAGGGATCCGCCAGATCGAAGCGGCACTGGCCGGGGCGAACTGAGCGAGCCGCCCGGCGCGGCCGTGGACGCCCGGCGGTTCAGAATGCCGTCCGGACCGCCGCAACCAGCTCGTCGACGTCGGCGGCACCGGTCGCCCAGTTGGTCATCCACCGCACTTCGTCGAGGCGCTCGTCCCAGACGTAAAAGTGGAAGTCGCGCTGCAGCCGCTCGGTCACATCCCGGGGCAGCACGGCGAACACCGCGCTCGCCTCGACCGGGCGCGTGATCGTCAGCCCGGCAATGTCGCGCACTCCGTCCGCGAGGCGCCGTGCCATCGCGTTGGCCTGGCGCGCGTTGGTCAGCCAGAGTCGATCCTCGGCCAGGGCGAGAAATTGCGCCGCGACATAACGCCCTTTCGACGAGAGCTGGCCCGATTGTTTGCGCAGGTACTTGAGCTCCGCCGCCGTGTTCGCATCGAAGGTCACGACGGCTTCGGCGCCCATCGCGCCGTTCTTGCTCGCGCCGAAGGAAAGCATGTCGATGCCGACATCGCGGGTGAACTCGCGGAACGACAGATCGAGCGAGGCGGCGGCGTTGGCGATACGGGCGCCGTCCATGAAGACTTTCATGCCGAGCTCGTGCGCGATGGCGCACAGCGCCTCGAGTTCTTCGCGGCTGTAGACGGTGCCGTATTCGGTCGGCTGGGCGATCGCCACCACGTGGGGCTGCGAGATATGTTCGTCGCCGACGCGGCGGTACGCGGCCCGCACGGCGCCCGGCGTCAGCTTCGCGTCGCGCGATGGCAGCGACACCACCTTGCACTGCGTGAACATCTCGGGGGCGCCGCATTCATCGACGGCCACGTGCGCCTGCTCCGCGCAGAGGATGGCGTGCCAGGGCCGCGTCAGCGCGCGCAACGACACGACATTGGCGCCGGTACCGTTCCACACCAGCCAGGCGGAAGCACCCGCGCCGAATTCGTCGACGAACCATTGCCGCACCCGTTCGCTCCACGGATCGTCGCCGTACGCGGGGGCGTGGCCGTGATTCACTTCCGCCAGCATCTCGATCACGCGCGGATGTACCGGAGCGGTGTTGTCGCTCGCGAAGGAACGCGGCAGGCTCACCGGTCCGCCTCCGCCCGGGACACATTGTCCTCCCAGAGCGCGATCACGTTCCCGTCCGGGTCGGCGACCATCGCCATGACACCAAACCCCTGCTGCGTCGGCTCGGCCACGAATTTCACGCCGGCCGTCGCGAGGCCGGAGCAGAATTCCAGCAGCCCGGCCACCTCGAAGGTCAGCCCCGTGTGCCGGCCGACCATTGCCAATGCGTCCGGATGCTGCGCCGGATGCACCCCGATGTGCGGTGGCTGATCCAGAAACTCGAACCCGAATGATCCGGCCTTGCTGACCGGGAGTCCGAGTTGATCTTCGTAGAAGACACGAGCTCCTTCGAGGTCGATCACGAAGATCGCGATCGAGTGAAGCGCCGGTGTCACGGGCGCTCCGTTGTCGCGCCGCATGCAGCCCGCACATTACGCCGCATGCGGACGAGACCCGGTCGCGCCAGCGGCGTGTCGGCAAATTGCCGATCGAACTCGGCCTCGTCCAGTCGCTCGAATGCCTCCGGATCAGTGCGATCAGGTGCCTCGCGCCTGCCGAACTCCGCAACGGTGGTCGGCTCCGCGAATTTCGCGTTCCAGGGACAGACATCGTTGCAGACATCGCACCCGAACGCCCAACCATCCCAGCGCGGCAGCAACTGTTCCGGCAGCTCGCCGCGGTACTCGATGGTGAGATACGAGAGACACCGCGTGGCGTCGAGGAGGCGGTCGCCGATCAAGGCGTCGGTCGGACAGGCATCGAGACAACGGGTGCACGACCCGCAATGGTCCGTCATCAGCGGCGTCTCCGCCGGCCATTCGAGATCGGTGAATACCGATCCGATGAAGGTGTACGAACCGATCCGTGGATGGATCAGCATGGTGTTCTTGCCGATCCATCCCAGGCCCGCGCGCTCGGCGAGTTCACGATCCGGAACCGGACCGTCGTCGACCCATGCGTGCGCCAGCGCGGCGCCGCGAGCCTTCAGCCACTCGGCCAGGATGTGCAGCCGGCCACGCGTGACGAGGTGATAGTCCATGCCGCGTGCGTATGCGGCAATCTTGTAGCGATCGCCGTCGCGCAGCCGCTCACCTGGTGGAGCGGCATAGTTCTCGAGCACCACCACCGCCGAGCGCGCGCCGGGCGTGATCGAGGCGGGCGCCTTTCGCTTGCGCGCCTGGCGATGGAGATACCGCATGGTGCCGCCGTAACCGGCGCCAAGCCAGCGATCGAGAGCGTCGCCTCGACGGCTCGGATCAAGACGTGCCACACCGCACGCAACGAATCCGATTCGCGACGCTTCGGCCCGCACCTCGTCAAGCGAGGGAATCATGATGGCGTGGCCGCGACGATCACCGGCTTGCCGTGATCGACCTCGCCGGTGATGAGCCTGGCACCCCGGCCGTACGTCAGGTACGACCAGCCCCATTCGATCAGTACCAGCACGCGGTTGCGGAAGCCGATCAGATACGCGATGTGCAGGAAGATCCAGATCAGCCACGCCAGCAGGCCGCCGAAGCGGATCCACGGCAGGTTCGCGACGGCGTCGCCGCGTCCAATCACGGCAAGTTCGCCCTTGTTC
>JBOHRY010000179.1:0-5344 GCA_050732955.1 Gemmatimonadales bacterium
GCTCCACCGAGTGCCCCGCCCAGCGGCGGCGCCCCGGCCGGGGTGCCCGGGGGAACGCCCCCCGGGGCCGGTCGGCAAGGCGGACCGCCTCCGGGCGGTTTCCGTCGTGTCCAGCTCACTCCCGAGCAGCGCGCCGCGCGCCGGGATTCGCTCAACGCGATGCGCACCGAGGTACTTCAGGAACTGGCGACGCGTATTGCCGGCTCGGAGAACAAGCGCGCCGAGGATGAGTTCACCAACATCAAGCTGATGAAGGACACCACCGCCGGCCAGCTGCTCAAGACGATGGACTATTTCGGCAGGTCACTCAGCGTGGGCTGCATGTACTGCCATGAAGGCGGCGGAAAGTGGGACGAGGACACCAAGGAAGAGAAGAACACGGCCCGCATCATGATCGAGCTGGTCAACGCGATCAACACCGGGGGCCTGTCGAAGCTGCCGCCCAATCGCAACGGCCAGACGCCAAGGATCAATTGCATGACGTGCCATCGGGGCAATACCAACCCCGGGATGGCGATGCTGCCTTGATTGGCTGATGCTTGCGGGCGTACCGGCGATTGCCGGTACGTCTGGTCAGGCGGCGCGATGCTCCCACGGATCGGCGAGTCCGATCGTCGAAGCCGAGCGGGCCATGCGGGGATCGCGTCCCAGTCGTTTCAACATGCGATAGTGCGACCGGATGGCCCCCCAGAGGGTCGGGTGCTCGTTGTATGGCACGCCGTGCGTCGCTGCCGTCTGCCGTACGATGCTGCTGATCGCTGGGTAGTGGACGCTGCAGATCTTGGGAAAGAGGTGGTGCTCGATCTGGTAGTTGAGCCCGCCCACGTACCATCCGACCAGGCGGTTCCGCGGCGCGAAGTTCGACGTGGTGATCATCTCGTGCAGCAGCCAGGTATGCTCCATCGCGCCTGAGGCATCGGGAAGCGGATAGTCGGTTCCCTCGACCACGTGCGCCAGCTGGAACACCACACCGAGAATCAGGCCCGCTGTCAGCTGCACCGTGAGGAAGCCGATCACGAATTGCCACCAGACCAGGCGCAGCACCAGCAGGGGAATCACGATCATCCACAGGTAATACACGAACTTGGTAAAGAGCAGCAGCGCCACTTCGGAACGCGGGTGGCGCTTGTTCTTGTACGGACCCAGGTCCCGTTTGAGAAAGTACCGATAGTCCTTGACGAAAACCCAGAAGAGCACCGCGACACTGTAGGTGGCGAAGGCGTAGAGGTGCTGATAGCGATGCTGCCACCGATGCCTGGCGTGCGGCGACAACCGCAGGAACGGCGCGAAGTCGATGTCCTCGTCCACGCCGTCGATGTTGGTGTAGGTGTGATGGATGACGTTGTGGGTCAGCTTCCACATGTAGCTGTTGGCGCCCAGCAGATCGAACGTGAGGCCCAGCAGACGATTGACCGTGGAATTGGACGAATAGGCGCCGTGCAGCGCGTCGTGCGAGATGCCGAACCCCACCCCGGCCATGCCGATCCCCATGATCACCGCGCATCCCAACATGGCGGGCGGCGCCAGACGATTCGAGAGAATCGCGGCGTAGGGTCCCAGTACCATGGCGATGAGAATTACCGTCTTCAGGCGCATCGACCAGTCCGCTTTGGGGCAGCGGCCCGGCACGGCAAAGTAGGCTGCGACACCAGCCTTGACGTCGCGGATGAAATCCTCGGCGCCACCCTTCGGGAAGGAGATTGCCTTAACGCTCATGCATCCTTTCCGCGTCGGTGCCGGCGGCTGGCCGGGGTAGCGATCGATGATCGAATCCGGGGGTCCCGGATTCTCAAGTATCGGACGCCCGAGGTGGAGGCCTCGCGCACCGGTGATGCCTCAGGCAGGGATGGCCGACTTGGGACGGGCCGCCCGCGGGTCCGGATGGGCGCCGTCTGTAAACTATCTCGGCGGCGGACGATTCGCGAGGCGTCGGCGATTTTCTTGTGACGGGAGGCGCCAATCGCGTCCGCCGGCAAGTCTTTGGTTCCGGATCGCGCGGCCGCAATGACGCCATGAAAACGGGGGCGCGCGACCTGGCCGCTGGTCACCCGCCCCCGATTTTCCGCTACCATCAATCCCGTCTCGCGCGACCTACTGCTGGTGCGGTGGCGATACGTGATTGTAGTCGTCGTCCGTTGGACGGCGACGGTAGTTGTAGCGGTGGTCCTTGTTGTTCCAGTCGTGATCGCGCGGCGGCAGGAAATACGACGTCCCCGACCGGTACACCACTATGGCGCGCGAACCGCGAACTACCCGCGGATACCATTGCCCGTCGTAGTAGTACACGGTGGTCGGTCGCCATCTGCGATACGTGGTGTGCCAGTCGCCATAGGTGTCGGCAGAGTAGGCGTGCACCGTCAGTGGCTTGCCAAGATGCAGGGTGGCGGAAATCTGCGCCGATGCCTGCTGGCTTGGCACCGCGATGGCCAACGCGCCGAGGATCGGAAGGGTTGCCAGGAATGAGACTCGCATTTCGACGATCTCCCTGATGAGGAATGCGACGAGGTGACGCGCGGGTGGTGGCCAGTCGCACAGTTCAACGGCAAAGATCGCAACGAATTTGCGCTGCCATTTTCATTGGAACCGGAAATCGCGGTACGTTCACCCGGACGAGATTCCTGTCTCATCAGGGAGCCGAGAATCGTCTCCCTCGTGGATGCGAAACCCGTTTCGCCGGACTGCCCCCGTACACCTTGCCGAGCCGATTCATTCCGAAGTCTTTGGGGTGGAGCGCCTCGAGCAGCACGCCGAGTCGTTGGCAGCAGCGCAGCCAGTGCGCCGCGATCGCGGCTGGGCGTCGCGCCTTCTCTCGCGGGTCGGTGACAACGCGCGGGTGCTGCGCGAGGCCTACCGCGTTCTTGCGGCGGGTGCTCGCGCCGGGCAGCCGGTGACGCCTGCAGCCGAGTGGCTGCTGGAAAACTTTCACGTCATCGACGAGCAACTTCGCGAGATCCGCGACGACCTCCCGCCGGGATTCTATCGCGAACTTCCCAAGCTGGCGGACGGGCCGCTGGTGGGGTACCCGCAGGTGTACGGCATCGCGTGGGCGTTTGTCGCGCACACGGACAGCCGGTTCGACCTCGAGATGCTGCGGCGTTTCGTGCGCGCGTACCAGCGCGTCACCGTGCTCACCATCGGCGAACTCTGGGCGGTGGCCATCACCCTGCGCATCGTGCTGGTGGAGAATGCGCGCCGCCTCGCGGAGGAGATCCTGGCCGGTCGCGCGTCGCACGAAGACGCCGATCGAATCGCCGACGACCTGCTGGGCATCAGCGGACGCTCACCCGATGCGGCGATGGACGACCTGCACCGGTACGACCACGGTACGCTGTCGACCGCGTTCGCTGTCCGGTTGATGGAGCGGCTGCGCGACCAGGACCCCGACGCGACACCGGCGCTGCCCTGGCTCCGCTCCCGGCTGGCAGCACAGGGAACCGATCCCGAAGCGACCGTCCAGGCCGAGCTGCAGCGACAGGCGACGACCACGGTCACCATCCGCAACGTGATCACCAGCATGCGGCTGATGTCCGCCATGGACTGGGCGGACTTCTTCGAGAGCGTGAGCCTGGTCGACGACGTGTTGCGCGCCGAGACGAATTATGGCGCCATGGATTTTCACAGTCGCGATCGCTACCGGCACGTGATCGAACAGCTGGCCCGTCGCTCACCGATGGGCGAACTGCAGATCACTCGCGAAGTCATCGGCGAGTCTCAGCGACAGGCGACCCCCAGCGACGAGCCGGCGGCCGATCGGCATGGCGATCCGGGGTACTACCTGATCGGCGACGGCCGGCGCGCATTCGAACGGGTGATCCGATACCGACCCTCGCTGCTGCAGCGTTTGCTGCGTCTCTATCTGCGGGGTGCGACACCGGGTTACCTCGGTACGATGCTGTTGCTCAGCCTGGCGATCCTCGCCGTGCCGCTGCGCATGGCCAGCCTCGCCGGCGCGAGCCGGGTCGACCTCGTGGCATTGGGACTGCTGGCGTTGATTCCCGCATCGGATCTGGCGCTCGCCCTGCTCAACCGCAGCGTCACTTCGCTGCTGACGCCGCGGGTGCTGGCGCGTCTGGAAATGCGCGACGGCATTCCGCCGTCAATGCGGACGATAGTCGTGGTGCCGATGCTCCTCACCAGCATCCGGGACGCCGAAGTGCAAGTCGAGCGACTCGAGGTGCACTACCTGGCCAATCCGGACGGGCACGTTCACTACGCGTTGCTGACCGACTGGACTGACGCGCCGGCCGAAACGATGCCGGGCGACGCCGAGTTGCTGGCGGCGGCACGAGAAGGGATCGAGCAGCTCAACCAGCGGCATGGGGCGATCCCTGACGGGGGGGCGCGCTTCTTCCTGCTGCACCGGCGCCGGAAGTGGGATGCCGCGCAGGGCTGCTGGATGGGATGGGAACGCAAGCGCGGCAAGCTCCATGAACTCAACCGGTTGCTGCGCGGCGCCACCGACACATCCTTCGTGCCAACCGAGGGCGCCTCACCGGTGCCGACCGGAGTCCGGTACGTGATTTCGCTGGACGTCGACACACGGCTGCCGATCGGCACGGTGCGGAAGCTGGTCGGCACCATGGCGCATCCGCTCAATCGACCACGACTCGATACCGGTCTCGGGCGCGTGGTCGAGGGCTACGCCGTGCTGCAGCCGCGCATCACGCCGCCGCTTCCAGTGGGAGACAGTTCCCTCTTCCAGCAGGTGTCGTCCGGTGCAGCCGGCGTCGATCCATACGCCATGGCGATTTCCGACGTGTACCAGGACCTCTTCGGCGAAGGCTCGTATACCGGCAAGGGGATTTTCGACATCGACGCGTTCGAATCCGCGCTCGCTGGCCGGGTTCCCGACGATGCGCTGCTGAGCCACGACCTGTTCGAAGGCATTTTCGCGCGAGCGGCATTGATCACGGACATTGAAATGTTCGAGGCGGCGCCTTCGCACTACCTCGTTGCCGCCGCGCGGCAGCACCGGTGGGCGCGCGGCGACTGGCAATTGCTGCCTTGGATCTTCCGCTTTCCGGCGCCGCTGATCGGCCGCTGGAAGATGATCGACAACCTGCGACGCACGCTCTTCGCGCCGACCGCGGTTTTGACGCTCATCACCGCCTGGCTCATGCGCGACGCGGCACCCGTGGCGTGGACGACGATGATCCTGCTGATCATCGCGGTGCCGGCGTTCCTGCCGACGCTGTCGAATCTGCTGCCGCGGTCGCGCGGGATTGCCAAGCGTTCGCATGCCCGTGCCATCTGGCATGATGCCAGCCTCGGCGCATCGCAGGCGGTGCTCACCATCACGATGCTCGCGCACCAGGCCTGCGTGATGCTCGATGCAATTGTGCGC
>JBOHRY010000180.1:0-2853 GCA_050732955.1 Gemmatimonadales bacterium
GGGCGGCAGGGCGGCAGGGCGGCAGGGCGTGAAGTATTGGTAGCCGGCATTGCACACCAAGGCCGGAATGAAGTCTTGACCCCCTGACGCCCTGCCGCTCTAAGTCACTAACTCCAATCTTCCGGCAACGCCTCCAGCTCCGCAAACAACGCGAGATAACTGTCATAGCGTGATCGCGGCAGTTTGGCACCGTCCACCAGCGCTCGAACCGCGCAGCCGGGTTCGCTTCGATGAGTACAATCATCGAAGCGGCAATTCCCCACCGCCGGCCGGAATTCCGGAAAACACTCGTCCAGATGCGCGCGATCGATGGCCCACATGCCCACGTCGGAGAACCCTGGCGTATCGACCACGAATCCTCCGATTGCGAGCGGCACCATCACGGCGGACACCGTGGTGTGTGTGCCGCGGCGGACACGCTCCGAGATCGCCCCGATCCGGAGCCCAAGCTCCGGTTCCAGCGCGTTCAGCAGTGAAGACTTGCCGGCACCGCTCGGGCCGGTGAGCACCGATTCCCGTCCCTTGAGGTGCACGCGAAGCGAATCCAGCCCATCGCCGCGCTTCGCCGCAGTGCGCACGATCTCGTAACCCGTCGTTGCCAGATGTTCCATCACGACGCCGGACTCGGCGAGGTCCGTCTTGTTGATGATCACCAGCGGCGGGATGTCATTCGCTTCCGCGACGACGAGCAGGCGATCGAGCAGCTGCAGAATCGGCGCGGGGTCGGCGGCCGCCATGACGACCAGCGCCTGGTCGACATTGGCCGCTACGGGGCGAGTCCCCCGACCCCCCGGAATCCGGCGCTCGAGCACCGACACACGCGGCGCCACCGATTCGATGCCGAGGATGTCTTCGTCGAGGGTCGTGGGATCGATACGGACGCGGTCGCCGGCGACGGCGCGATCGGCGCCGCGTTTCGCCTTGCCCCGCAGGACAGCGGGTCGCTCGGAGCCGCCGAGCAGGATGCGGTACGCGCCGCCTTCGCGGGCGAGCACCACGCCCTCGGCACCGGTCAGGATTCCTCCGGACGACCGGCCGCGATCAGTTCGTCGAGCAACGCCTTGACGTCGTATAGTGAGAGCGCGCCGAGCCGTTCGCGCGCGTCCGCTTCGCTGCGGCCCCAGACGAGGTAATCGGACTCGACGTGACCGTCGGGGGCATCGCCGGCCTGGGTCCATCGCACGAAAACGAGGGCGCCGCCCCATCGGCCGCGGGCATCAGGTTCGTCATCAATCCAGAGGGCGACGGAGTATGGCCGGCCGTCGCTCCCGGAAAAGGCCGCCGCGCGCTCATGGGCTTGCATGTAGCCGCCGAGCGTGAACTCGGTCACGATCGCCTGACGCCTTCCTTGACGACGTTCCCGAGAATGAACACGATGTTGGCGGGGCGTTCGGCGAGCCGGCGCATCAAGTACGGGTACCACTGGGTTCCGAACGGAATATAGACCCGCATTCGGAAACCCTCGCGGGCGAGGCGCTCCTGCAGGTCGCGGCGCACACCGTGGAGCATCTGGAACTCGAAACGGTCGCGGGGAATCTGGCGTTCGGCCACGAACTTGATCGCATGGCCGATGATCTTCTCGTCATGGGTCGCGATTCCCGGGTAGTTTCCATCCGCCAGCAACCGTTCCATCAGCGCGATGTAGTGGGCATCGACATCCCGCTTGTCGGGAAACGCGATGTCGGGCTTCTCGAGATAGGCTCCCTTGCAGAGTCGCACGCGGGCGCCGATCTGGATCAGCGCAGCCATGTCGGCGGTGGAGCGGCGCAGTGCGGCCTGGATGACGACACCGGTATGCGCGCCGTAGTCGTGCATGAGCCGCTGGTTGAAGAAGTCGAGGGTCCGCTGCGTGTAGGGCGACCCTTCCATGTCGAGCCGGACAAAGCCGCCGAGCTGGCTGGCCCGATCGAGAATCGCGCGTACGTTGCGCTCGCAGAGGCCGGGGTCGATGTCGAGACCCATTTGCGTGAGCTTGACCGACACGTTGACCTCGACAGGCGCCGCCTGCAGCGCTTCGAGCATCCGCAGGTATGCGTCACGCGCCTGGACCGCCTCGGCTTCGCTGGTGACACTCTCACCAAGCATGTCGAGCGATGCGGTGATGCCTCGCGCCTTCAGGTCCTGAGCCGCGCGAACCGCGTCCTCGATGGCCTCACCCGCGACGAAACGGGAGGCGAATCTTCGCGCGAGCCGGTTGCGACGCATGAAATTGAAGATCGACCGACGAGTCGACAGCCAGAACAGCAGCGAGCGCATCATCGTGCGGAGAGTCCCCGTTCCGGGAGCGAGAGCGGGAAAGGTAGTGCTTGCGCGGGGCGGGCGGAAACGCGATGCTCCGAGATACCACAGCGCACCCACCGAAGGAGACGGCTTGCACGAGGTCAGCTACGCGCGACGCGTCGGCCTGTTCTCGGCGACCATGATGGTGATCGGCGGGATCATCGGGTCGGGGATCTTCCTGAACCCGGCGGTGGTCGCGCAGCGAGTTCGCACTCCCGCGATGACACTGACGGCGTGGGGGCTTGGTGCGCTGATCGCACTGGCTGGCGCCTTCGTTTTCGCGGAGCTTGGCGGCCGCAGGCCAGCGGTCGGCGGCGGCTATGCGTATCTGCGGGAGGCGTTCGGACCGCTGGCGGGCTTCATGTACGGCTGGGCGCTGCTGCTGGTGATGGCAACGGGCGCGATCGCCGCGGTCGCGATGACATTCGCCAGCTACCTCGGCGCCCTCCTCGGTTGGCCCGCCTCGCGACAGCCGTTCGTCGCCGGCGGCGCGATCGTGATTCTGACCCTGGTCAACATCCGCGGAGTCCGGCCAGCCGCCTGGACGCAGAACGTGTTCACGCTGCTCAAGCT
>JBOHRY010000181.1:0-6818 GCA_050732955.1 Gemmatimonadales bacterium
GGGCAACTTCGGCTCGGTCGACGGCGACAACCCGGCGGCGATGCGCTACACGGAGGTGCGCCTGACGCGCCTCTCGGCGGAGATGATCGGGGAGGACATCGACAAGGAAACGGTTGACTGGGTTCCCAATTACGACAACTCGCTCCAGGAACCGACCGTTCTCCCCTGCAAGTTCCCCAACCTCCTCGTCAACGGCGGCTCGGGCATCGCGGTCGGCATGGCGACCAACATCCCGCCGCACAACCTCCGTGAGATCGCCGCCGCCATCGGCGTCCTGGCGCGCAACCCGGACGCCACCACCGACGAGCTGCTGCGCCACGTAAAGGGGCCCGACTTCCCCACCGGCGCCTATATCTATGGCGAGGCGGGAATCCGCGAGGCGTACGAGACCGGCCGCGGCCGCGTCATCATGCGCGCCCGCGTCCGGATCGAGGAGAACGAGCGCACCGGGAAGAGCGCGCTGATCATCACCGAGATCCCGTACCAGGTCAACAAGGCCACGCTGCACGCCAGCATCGTCGACCTCGCCATGGCCAAGCGCATCGACGGAATCAGCGGCGTGCGCGACGAATCGGATCGCGACGGGATGCGGCTGGTGGTCGAGCTCAAGCGCGACGCCATCTCGCAGGTGGTGCTCAACGGGCTGTACAAGCACACCGCGATGCAGAGCACCTTCGGCGTCATCAACCTCGCGCTCGTGAATGGGGCGCCGAAGGTGATGCCGCTCAAGGAGATGCTGCAGCACTTCATCGACCACCGTCACACCATCATCGTCCGGCGCACCGAGTTCGACCTCGCGGAGGCGAAGAAGCGCGAGCACATCCTCGAAGGTCTCAAGATCGCGGTCGACAACATCGACGAGGTCATCAAGATCATCCGCGGTTCGGCCGACACGCCGACCGCCGATGCCGCACTGCGCGCCCGTTTCGGCCTGAGCGAGGCGCAGTCGGACGCGATCCTCAACATGCGGCTGGCCAAGCTCACCGGCCTCGAGATCGAGAAGCTGGAAGCCGAACTCGCCGAAGTGCGCGCCAACATCGCGGAGCTGCAGAGCATCCTCGCCTCGCGCGAGAAGCGCACCGGCATCCTGGTTGACGAGATCACCGAGCTGGCGGGTACCTTCGGCGACGAACGCCGGACCGAGATCCTCAAGGACCAGGGCGAGTTCTCCGTCGAGGACCTGATCGCCGAAGAAGACATGGTGATCACCATCTCGCACACCGGGTACATCAAGCGCATCCCGGTTACCACCTACCGCCGACAGCGCCGGGGCGGCCGCGGGCTCACCGGCATGGAGACCAAGGAACTCGACTGGGTCGAGCACCTCTTCATTGCGTCCACCCACGACTACCTGATGTTCTTCTCCGACCGCGGCACCGTGTACTGGCTCAAGGTGCACGAGATTCCGCAGGCGGGGCGGGCGGCGCGAGGCAAGCCGGTCGTCAACTGCATCAACATTCGCGACGGCGAGCGCGTCGCGGCGCTGGTGCCGGTGCGCAAGTTCGCCGACGACGAATGGCTGATGTTCGTCACCCGCAACGGCACCGTCAAGAAGACTGTCATGTCGGCGTACGGCAATGTGCGCAGCATCGGCATCAACGCGATCAACATCGATCCGGATGACGAACTGATCGACGTACAGAAGACCCGCGGCAACGACGACATCGTGCTGGCCACATCATTCGGCATGAGCATCCGCTTCCATGAGACCGATGCCCGCGAAATGGGTCGCGCCACTTCCGGCGTCAAGGGAATCGAGCTCGACAAGGGTGACCAGGTGATCGGCATGGTCGTCGTGCGCGAGCGCGCCGAACTCCTGGTCGTGAGCGAGCGGGGAATCGGCAAGCGCAGCGCCCTCGGCGACTACCGGGTGCAGCGGCGGGGCGGCAAGGGAATCATCACGATGCAGCAGACCGAGAAGACTGGCAAACTGATCGCCCTCAAGGACGTGCTCCCCGAGGACGAGCTGATGATGATCACCAAGGGCGGCGTGATCATCCGCTGTCCGGTGGAGGGGATCCGCGTCAGCGGGCGCAACACGCAGGGGGTCAAGTTGATGAACCTCGATCAGGGCGACCAGATTGTGGACGTGGCGCGGGTGCAGAAGGAAGAGGGCGAGGACTTCGCCGAGGAAGCCGAGGATGTCGAAACGCCGGTGACTGAAGGATGAACTTCTGGTAGAGATCACGCTCGACAACCTGCGCGAAGCCAGCGCCGCACTTGCCGGCATCGCGACGCGTACGCCGCTCCTCCCGCTCGCGCTCGGATCGGAACTCGGCGCCAGGGGCGAAGTGCGCCTCAAGGCCGAGCATCTGCAGCCGATCGGCGCATTCAAGATCCGCGGCGCCTGGACCGCCGTACGCCGCCTCTCGCCCGAAGCGCGCCGCCGCGGCGTGGTCACATCCTCCAGTGGCAATCACGGTCTCGGCATTGCCTTCGCAGCGAACCGTCTTGGCGTCCGCGCTGTCGTCGTGATGCCGGAATCCGCCGCCGGCGTCAAGATCGAAGGCGTGCGTCGCCTCGGCGCCGAGGTGGTGCTTGCCGGGCGTACCCGCGGACCGGATCAGGCGGTCGCCGCGCAGCAATTCGTGGACACGCAGGGACTCACGATGATTCCGCCGTTCGATCATCCCGACGTAATCGCGGGTCAGGGAACCTGCGCACTCGAGATTCTCGAGCAGTGGCCGGACGTACGCACCATCATCGTTCCGGTCGGCGGCGGCGGGCTGCTCGGTGGGACCTGCGCCGCGGTGCGCGCCACCGGCGCCAAGGTGCGCATCGTCGCCGCCGAACCTGCGGGGATTCCCAAGCTCTCGGTCGCGGCCGCGGCGGGACGGCCGACCACGTTGCCGCCGGGATCGAGCCTGGCTGATGGTCTCCTGACGCCGTCGATCGGCGAGATCACCTGGCCGCTGATCCGCGAGACGCTGGACCGCGTGGTGTCGGTCACCGACGAACAGATCCGTGCGGCGATGCGCTGGCTCGCCGCACACGGACTCCGCGTCGAGCCGTCCGGCGCCGCCAGCACCGCCGCGGCACTCTCCGATCCAGAACACCTCATGGCCGACGCGACCGCGCTGCTCTGCAGCGGCGGCAACGTCGATGCCACTCGCTACGACGAGTTGGTCGCCTGATGCCCAATCCGCGCCTGCTGCTCGCCACCGAAGACACCGCACTCGCGCGCACGCTCTCGTGGGTGCTCAAGGAGAACGGCTACGATGTCGTCACAGCGCTGGGTGGTCCGCAGCTGATCGAGAAGCTCGAACAGGACGTCTACGACCTGCTGGTGGTTGATCTCGCTAAGTCCGACAGCGGCACGCTCGACCGGTTGGCCCGGATGCGCCACGATATACGGCATCGCGATGTGCCGCTCTTCGTGATCACTGACGCCGACTTCGACCTCGATTCGCTCGAGCCGTTTGGCCTGAGCGGCTCGGACGCGATCCAGCGCCCCTACCAGGTCCGCGAACTCCTTTCGCGGATCAAGGCGCATCTCCGCGTCGGTCGCGAACTCAATCGTGCGCGCTCCGATGCGCGTTCGCGCAGCGAGCTGGTGTCGATCCTCAAGGAGATCACCGCGTCGCTCAACTCGGCGGAGATCTACCAGATCCTGGTGCGCCGGGTGGCGGCCGGACTCCGCATCGCCCGTTGTTCGGTGGTGCTCGCCTCGCCTGGCGATCGCGAAGGCACCGTCGTCGCCGCGTTCGAGAACCCCAACCTGCGCGACCTGCGCGTCGATCTCGCCAAGTATCCGGAGATTACTCGCGCACTTCAGACCGGTGAGACGGTGATGGTGGCGGACGTGGACGCCGACCCGCTCTATCAGGACGTGCTGATGACCTGGGGCACCCAGCAGACGGGGACGCGCCGCACCAAGTCTGTCATCTCCCTGCCGTTCTCCCTCGGCGCACGGCGGTCCGGCGTCTTTTTCCTGCGCACCACCGTTGATGACCCGCCGCTCAACCGCCTTGACCTGGGCTTTGCGCAGCAGGTCATCGAAGCGGCGGTGACCGCGCTGGAAAAGGCGTACGACCTGGAGCACGGCACCGGACGCGGCCAGCAACTGCGCGAATTGGCCGACACCGATCCGCTGACCGGCTGCGCCAACCGTCGGGTGCTCGACCAGCGGCTCCGCGAGGAACTCGATCGCGCCCGCCGCTACGACCAGGTCGTCACCGCCGTGCTTTTCGACGTCGATGACTTCAAGCGCATCAACGACACCTACGGCCACCAGGCGGGCGACCGCGTCCTGAAGCAGCTCGCGTCGTTGCTCCGCCACGAGTTGCGCACCATGGATTTCCTCGCGCGCTACGGCGGCGAGGAGTTCGTGGTAGTCCTCCCCGAAACCGGCGGCACCGGCGCTCGCCTCTTCACCGACCGGATTCTCCGGCGGGTGCAGCTCCACAACTTCGGCGACGCGGCGTTCCCCGTGGGCGTCACCGTAAGCGCCGGCCTCGCCACCTTCCCCGACGATCGCGTCGCCGACGACGAGTCGCTGATGCACCTGGCCGACCAGAACCTCTACAAGGCGAAGCGCGCCGGCCGGAACCGCTATCGGGACTGACTGGTCATCCCCGCTTCGCCCCGCTATTACCTTCCCCACAGTCACCTTCTCGAGTCGCCAATGCGCTCCAATCGTGGTGCCATCGTCACCCCCATCATCACCGGAATCGCGTTCGTCGCCGCCATCGCAGCCGGCGTGCGGTTCGGCCAGCGGCATCCCTACATGCGGATCACCACCCACGGTGAATGGGTCAAGTTCGCCAACGCCAACGGTGACAGCGTTCGCGCGTACGTGGCGTACCCCGAGCGCAAGGACAAGGCGCCGGCGGTGATCGTGATCCACGAGATCTTCGGCCTTACGGATTGGGAGCCGACGATGGGCGATCACTTCGCCGCCAACGGTTACGTCGCCATCGTCCCGGACCTGCTTTCGTCACGCTACGGCATGTCGCCGCCGTCGCAGGACAGCGGGCGCAAACTTGTCGCGACACTCACAGATGCCGGAGTCGTCGCGGACCTCGACGCGGCGTACCAGTACGTCAACGACCTGCCGGCCACGAAGAAGAACGACACCGGCGTGATCGGATTCTGCTGGGGAGGCGGAACGGTGTGGAAATATGCCGCCGCGAATCCCCGGCTCAAGGCCGCCGTCGTCTGTTATGGCCCGTTGCAGGACACCATGCTGCTCAAGACGATCAAGGCGCCCGTCCTCGGCGTGTTCGGTGCGGGAGACATGCGGGTCAACGCCATGATTCCGGTCGAAAAGCAGATCCTCGGCAACGGCTTCGCGCCGGACAGCTATGCCGGCACTGGCCACGGCTTCCTCAAGCCCGGACGCAAGGGAAGCGGCACACCGGAAGCGGATCGCGCGCTCAAGAACATCGACACGTTTTTCGCGTCGAAGCTCGAACA
Source organism: Gemmatimonadales bacterium (assembly GCA_050732955.1). Taxonomy (GTDB): domain Bacteria; phylum Gemmatimonadota; class Gemmatimonadetes; order Gemmatimonadales; family GWC2-71-9; genus Palsa-1233. Next base: position 5,416 of record JBOHRY010000181.1, read on the forward strand.
CAAGTAGCATGACCTTTTCGTGGCGCGGAGCCGCGGCGAGCGCCGCCCCGCTCCTTTTCGCGTCGTGCGGATTCTCGCCACTCAGCCATCACATCAGTGTCGGCGAAGAGCCATTCCTGATGTTCATCGGCGAGGGGATCGATCAGCACACCGATCTCTTCGCGGTCCAGGCCGGCGGCGGGACCGTCTTTCAGGTGACCTTCACACCCCTGATCGAGCGTCATCCCCGCCTGGCGCCGAACGGAACCGTGGTGGCATTCCTCCGAATGCGCGACACGCTGCCCAGCACCCATCACGACGTGGCGTTGATGGATCTCCTCACCGGTGGCGACGCTGTGCTGACGCTTCCGCCGGGAAGTGGTCAGCCAGCCGATCTCGCGTGGAGTGCCGATGGGAACCGCCTTTACATCCGCACCGATCGCGGCATCTGGCAGACTCCGGCGCCACCCGCTGCTGCGTTGGTATCACCGGTGACGGAGCGCGATCGCGCGGCCGCGGATTCCGCGCTCGATCTCTGGCTTGGCCGGCCCGCGTTCGCCCTGGTGGTACACTGTGGCGACGGCGGCCTCTGCATCATCGGGCCGAAGCACGACACCACGGCGCTTGCGCCCAAGGGTCGCGGTGCGCTGCGCTGGGGCGACGATTCGGTCGGCTGGTTCGAGGATGGCGCGATCGTGGTGCGTTCTCTCGGCCCCGGGCGATTGCGCCGTGTGCTCTGGCACGACCCGCCGACGAATCCACGCGACGCGTCCTATACGCCGGGTTCGCCGCCACCCGCTCCCTGAACCGCAGCGCACATCCGGTTCAGACGCGCCCGCTCGAAAAGAGCCGTCCGATTCCGCCTCCCATCGCACCGGTTACCGCCGACGCGGCCGTGCCGTAGAGGAGCACGGCAGCGGCAACATCGCCAAGCAGGCACGAGACCAGGATCCCTATGAACGCACAGACGCCACCGGCAAGCAGCCCTCCGACGATGTTGTCGCGCAACACGACCTCGGTCGAGATCACCGCGTAGAGGATCCCCGCCACGAACGAAATGCCCATGCCGCCGGCGGCAAAGGCCTCCTTGACGCTGGGAATGCTGTGCCCGACGATGACCATGATCAACTGAAAGATGACGCCATCAAGCGTTGCAATCGCCAGCGCGCGGTTGGAGAGCTTCATCCGACGTCCTTCCGATGAGGGGACTGAAACTTACCGGACGATGGAGGACAGACGATAGAGGATAAACGATAGACGGTGGCGTATCGTCAGTTGCGTCTATCGTCTATCGTCTCTCCCCTTGCTTACCGATATGAGCGGGTGTTAGTCTTATCTCGGTAACCGATAGGAGACCCACAATGAGTCGACCGGCAGATCTGGTCCAGGGCACCCTGGACCTCCTGATCCTCAAGCTCCTCGCC
>JBOHRY010000182.1:0-2179 GCA_050732955.1 Gemmatimonadales bacterium
CGAAGGCGAACGAATACACCGCCGCGCGATCGACGCCCAGCTGCACGATTGCGTCCACCGTACGTTCGAACGTCTCGGGTGTCTGCAATGGCAAGCCATAAATCAGGTCCACATTGATGCCGCGAAACCCGCGCCGGCGGGCGTGTTCGATCAGCGCGGCGGTCTGTTCGAGGGTCTGAATGCGGTTGATGGCCTGCTGCACCGCCGGCGTCAGGTCCTGCACTCCGAGCGAGATACGATTGAATCCGAGCTCCGCCAGCGCATCAATGTGTTCGGTGGTCGTAACGCGTGGATCGACCTCGACGGCGAGTTCCGCGCCGGGCAGTGGATGAAAGTGGCTCAGCAGGTGACGCAGGAATCCGGTCAGCTCCGTCGGCGTGTAGTAGGTCGGCGTGCCGCCGCCGAGGTGCAACTGCGCAAAGCCGCGGCGCCGGGGGAGGCGCTCGGCCACCAGCTCCACTTCTCGCTGCAGCAGCTCGAGATAGGGAATCGCCGCGTCGCGGTGACGCGTGACGATCACGTGGCAGCCGCAGAAGAGGCAGCGCTCCTCGCAGAACGGCAGGTGGACGTAGATCGAGAGCGGGGCTGTTCCGAGTGCGTCGGCCTCCGCCAGCCGCTGTTCGTAGTCCGCGGAGGTGATTCCTTCGTGAAACTCGACGGCTGTCGGGTAGCTGGTGTACCGCGGACCGGGTCGGTCGTGTCTCGCCAGCAACTCCGCGGTCGCGGCCCGGCCGATGGGACGGGCGCTGTCGTCGTGCGAGGCCGGACGATCGATCATGGTGACACCTCCGCATGCACCGCATCGACCAGTGCCTGGACACTTTCGATCGGAGTCTCCGGCAGAATACCGTGACCGAGGTTCATCACGTGTCCACGGGCCGGCATGCTTGCCATCAGGGCACGGGCCGCGCGCGACGTCGCGGCGGGCCCCGCCAGCAGGGTCGCGGGATCGAGGTTGCCCTGGATCGGTCGCCCGACGAACCGCGCCCGCAGCGCGGGCAGATCTTCGCGCCAGTCAACGGCGAGAGCTTCCGCCGGCAGCAGCGCATACTCGTCGACCAGGTGGGCCGCGTCCTGCACGAAGAGGATTCGCGGCACGCCCAGCGATCGAGTTGCGCCCAGCAAGTCGACGAGGTGGGGACGCACCATGCGGACCCAGTCGGCACGAGAGAGCACTCCGGCCCAGGTGTCGAAGAACTGGATCGCATCGGCACCCGCAGCCACCTGTGCCGACACGTACTGCGTCACCAGCCGCGTGAGTCGCGCCATCAGCGAACACACCAGACCCCGATCCTCCGCCAGCAGCGCCCGCAGCGCGGGAAACCCGGGGCTTCCTCGCCCCTGCACCAGGTACGCCGCCAGCGACCAGGGTGCGCCGGCGAAACCGAGCAACGCCGCACGTCCGGCCAGCCGGCCTTTCACCTGGCGAAGCGTTGCGGTGACAACCGGCGCGATTTCGTCGGCCGCGGGATCGAGCAGAGCGTTGACGTCCGCCGCGGTGCGAATCGGCCGCTCGATCACGGGACCCGGATCAAATCGCACCGGAATGCCCAGGGCCGGAATCGGGCTCATCAGGTCGGCGAAGATGATTGCACCGTCGAGCGGAAACCGCGCCAGCGGCAGCAGCGTGACGTCGGCGGCAAGTTCGGCGTTCCCGGAAAGCTCCTCGAAGCTGTGCCGTTGGCGCAGCGCTCGATATTCCGGCAGGTAGCGTCCAGCCTGGCGCATGATCCAGAGCGGCCGGCGCGGGGTCGCCTCGCCACGCAGGGTCCGAAGCAGCAGGTCGTTCACGGTGCCGTCTCGGCAACGCGGGTGAAGCGGTAGCCGATGCCGCGCACGGTGTGGAAATGCTGCGGGCGCTCAGGATCGGATTCGAAACGCTTGCGCAACCGCAGGACGAAGTTGTCGATCGTGCGCGAGGATGGCAGGACGTCGTCGCCCCAGACCTTTTCGAGGATCTCGTCTCGCCACACGACCTGCCCTTCTCGTTCGGCGAGCAACTTGAGAATCATCGCTTCCTTCTGGGTGAGAATCTGGTCGGCGCCGTCCCATGAGCGACCACGAAAGGAGCGGAAATCGAACTCATTGGTGCCGAACTTCACGACCGGCTCGAGCCCGATCATCGCATCATACCGGATTCGGCGTCGGAGAATGGCGGCGACACGCAGCAGCAGTTCGC
>JBOHRY010000183.1:0-1867 GCA_050732955.1 Gemmatimonadales bacterium
GTCCTGCCGATTCGCAAGCAGGCGTAACCGGTCATAACCAGTACCCGGCCGGCGAGGAAACTCGCCGGCGCGGCCGGAGAATATCGCAGTACCTTTTGTGGCCCCATCCTTCCGAGGCCACGTTGAACACGCGCCGCCAATTCCTGATTCAAGCTCCGGTCACCCTGCTCGCAGTCGCGAGTGCGTGCCGCGAGAGCCAGCATCCAGCGCCTCCGAGCGGAGCCGCGGGGGCTGCGGCACCGGGGGCGCCGCCGACCTTCGGTACCGCGGCGGGTTCCGGGCCGCCGGTGACGCCCGCGACCTTTGCCGAGGCGGAAAAGCTGGTGCAGGTCACCCTGACGAGCGCGCAGTTGCAGCAGGCCAGCGATTCGTGGCGTGGCGCGATGTCGCCGTATTTCGAGCGCCGGACCGGGCCCCGGAAACTGGCGCTCGCCGCGACCGACCTGCCAGGGATGATCTGGAACCCGATGCTGCCGGGCGTCCCGAGTGGTCCGTCGCGCGACCGATTCGTGCGCAGTACCGGCGACGCCGCGAGCCAGCCCGGCAGCGACGACGCGATCGCCTTCGCGCCGGTGACAGTGCTCTCACGCTGGATGGAATCGAAGCAGCTGACCTCGACCCGCTTGACGAACATCTACCTCGATCGGATCGCGCGACTCAATCCCAAGGTCAATGCCGTGATCACGCTGACGCGCGAGCACGCGCTGGCTCGCGCCGCCCAGGCCGATCGCGAGATCGCCGCCGGCAGCTATCGCGGGCCGCTGCACGGCATTCCGTATGGCGTAAAAGACCTGCTCGACACGGCCGGCATCGCGACGACGTGGGGCGCCGAGCCTTTCCGCAACCGGGTTCCCGCCGAGGATTCCGCAGTAGTGCGCCGGCTCGACGCCGCCGGAGCCGTGCTGATCGCCAAGCTCGCGCTCGGCGCGCTGGCGCTCAACGACATCTGGTTCGGCGGCCAGACGATGAATCCGTGGCTGCTCGAAGAGGGCGCGTCGGGATCCAGCTGTGGGCCGGGAGCCGCCACGGCAGCAGGACTGGTCGGCTTTGCGATCGGCAGCGAGACCGATGGCAGCATCGTGAGTCCGTCGATGCGGTGCGGGGTCACCGGGCTGCGTCCCACCTTCGGACGCGTGGCTCGGACCGGCGCGATGACACTCTGCTGGTCGCTCGACAAGCTCGGGCCGATGACCCGATCGGTGGAAGACACCATGCTGGTGCTGCAGGCGATCACCGGGCCGGATGCCGGCGATCTGTCCAGCGTGCCGAGTCACCTGGACTTCGATGTCAGCGCGCCTGTCGCCGGACTCAAGGTCGGCTACATCGCGTCGTGGATGAACGAGAGTCCGGCGACGGACGTCGATCGAAAGGCCATCGACACGATCAGGGCAGCGGGGATGATACCGACCGAGGTGACGCTGCCGGATTGGCCTTACTCCTCGCTCATGCCGATCCTCTTCGCCGAAGGGGCCGCATCGTTCGAGGAGCTGACGCTCAACAACCAGATGGATACGCTCAAGATGCAGGTCAAGGACGCGTGGCCGAATCTCTTTCGTCAGTCGCGCTTTCTCTCGGCGGTGGACATGGTGCAGGCGGACCGCATGCGCCGGCGGGTCGCGGCCGAGCTGGCGCGGATCTTCTCGCAGGTGGACATCATGCTGGTGCCCTCGCTCCGCGACGAACAGCTGACGATCACGAATTTCACCGGCCATCCATCGCTGACGATGCGCGCGGGCTTCGTGGAGGTATCGGAAGCGCGCAGCGACTGGGCGCCCGATCCCGCGCACCCGTTGCCGAAGTTCTCACCGCCGCGGCGGGTGCCGCACGGGATCACGCTGCTGGGCCGGCTGTTCGACGAAGGCACGAT
>JBOHRY010000184.1:0-19569 GCA_050732955.1 Gemmatimonadales bacterium
GCCGGACGCGGCCCTCCCACGCGATCGCTGACGTGAGTCGCTGGCTGCTGCGCCGGAGCCTGGCCGCGTTACTGACCGCGGTCGTCGCCGTCGTGGTACTCATTGTCCTGCTGCACCTCCTTCCCGGCGACCCGCTCTTCGCGATTCTGGGCGATCGCCCCGCGGACCCCGCGGTCGTCGCGGCACTGCGCGAGCGCTACACCACCGGCATTCCGGAATCGATCGCCGCGTTCTTCCGCGGACTGCTGCACGGCGATCTCGGCGTATCTCTGAGCGAAAATCGTCCGGTGCTCGCCGTGATCGGTGAGCGCCTGCCGTGGACGCTGCTGCTGTCCGGCCTCACGCTGCTGATCGACTTCACGCTGGGACTGGCACTCGGCGTCTGGTCCGCGCTGCATCCGGATTCGATCCGCGCCCGCCTCGTCGGCGCTGCGACACTGGTGGGTTACACGCTGCCGTCGTTCGTGGTTGCCCTGGCACTGGTCTGGATCTTCGCCGTCAAGCTCGCGTGGCTGCCGGTGGGCGGCGCGGGCGACGTGCTGCTCCCCGCGGACGCGCCGACATTGACCGTGCTGCTCGATCACCTGAAGCACCTCGTGCTCCCGCTTGCGGCGATGGTGATCGCGACACTCGCGGTGCCGTTGCGACAACAGCGGAGCGCGTCGCTCGACGCCGCGGCGCAGCCGTGGGTGCTCGCCGCGCGCGCGCGCGGTGTGTCACCCGGCCGGCTCGCGTGGCGACACTGCTGGCGCCCGGCGCTGACGCCGGTGGTCACCCTGCTCGGACTCTGGCTGCCGATGCTCGTTGCCGGCGGGGTATTCGTCGAAGTCGTCTTTCAGTGGCCGGGGATCGGACTGCTCCTCGCACATGCGACCGCGGCGCGCGACGTTCCGCTGGTGATCGGCGCAGGGTTGATCCTCATCGTCGCGGTGCAACTCGGTTCGCTCATCGCCGATCTCCTCTATCGCGTCGTCGACCCGGTGCAACGCACGACATGACGCGCTACGGCAGGCTGGGCGCGGTGATACTGGCGCTCCTGGCGCTCTTCGCCGTGGTTGGCCCGTGGCTCGCCGGTGACCCCAATGCCCAGCCGGATCCGGTGCATTCCAGTCTCCTCCTGCCTTCCGCAGCGCACTGGCTCGGCACCGACCAGCTGTCGCGGGATCTCCTGGCCCGTTTCGCCATCGGCGCCCGCATCTCATTGGTCGTCGCGACGATCGCCGTCGCTGTGGCCGCGGCGATCGGGAGCGTCCTCGGCCTGCTCGCCGGCGCGTTCTCCGGACCGGCTGGAATCGCGCTGCAACGGCTGATTGATCTCGGCCTGGCACTGCCACGCATCATCGTGTTGCTCGTGGTGCTCGCCGCGGTCGGCCGCGTGCAGTACCCGGTGCTCGGAGCGATTCTGGGCGCCACCGGGTGGCCGGCGGTGGCCCGCCTGGTCCGCGGCGAGACATTGCGGTTGCGGCAGGCGGCGTATGTCACCGCCGCCAGCGCGCTGGGCGCGCCACCGCGACGCGTGCTCTGGCAGGAAATCTTTCCGGGAACGATTCCCGCGGTGCTGGTCGCGTCGACGCTGGGGTTGGCCGATGCGATCCTGCTGGAAGCGGGCTTGTCATTCATCGGGGTGGGTGTCCGTCCCCCTGACGCATCATGGGGCGGGATGCTGTACGAAGCCCGCGATTATATCGGGACCGCGCCCTGGCTGGTCTTCGTGCCGTGTGTGGCCTTGGTGGCGGCCACGTCCGCCGCCACATTGCTCGGAGACGCGCTCCGTCGTTCCCTGCAACCCGAATCCCGATGACGCCGCTGCTCGAGGTGTCGGATCTCCAGATCAGCATCGCACGAGCGGGCCGTGCCCCGGTCGTGCCGGTCGACGATGTCAGCTTCAGCGTCGCCACCGGCGAACTCGTGGCGCTGGTGGGCGAGTCCGGGTGCGGCAAGTCGCTCACCGGTCTGGCGATCCCGCAGCTGCTGCCGCCGGACATCACCGTGGCATCGCACAGCACGATTATATTCGATGGTACCGAGCTCACGAAACTCTCCGAACGCGAACTTCGGGGCTACCGCGGGCGCCGCATCGGAATGGTCTTTCAGGATCCGATGACATCACTCAATCCGGTGATGCGCGTCGGAAGACAGATCGCGGAGGCGATTCAGGCGCACGCCAAGGTCAGCCGGAGCGAGGCGCGGCGGCGCGTGCTGGCGCTGCTCGCGGAAGTCGGTATCGCCGATCCGTCGGCGCGCATCGATGCCTATCCGCATCAGTTGAGCGGCGGGATGCGCCAGCGCGTGTTGATCGCGATGGCCCTCGCGGCCGAACCGGACTTGCTGATCGCTGACGAGCCGACCACGGCACTCGATGTCACCGTCCAGGCGCAAATCCTCGAACTGCTGGACCGCTTGCGACAGGCCCGTGGAATGGCGGTTCTGCTGATTTCGCACGATCTCGGCATCGTGGCCGGCCGGGCGGATCGGGTACTGGTGATGTACGCCGGCCGCATCGCCGAATCGGCGCCGACCGCGTCGCTCTTCGCGCACCCGGCGCATCCATACACCCGCGGCCTGTTCGAATCAATCCCGCGTCTCGACGCAACGACTACACGGCTGACGCCGATTCGCGGCACGGTGCCGCGCCCCGATCAATGGCCCGATGGTTGCCGGTTCAATCCGCGCTGTCCGGTCGCCATTCCGCGCTGTCTCACGGAGCGTCCGCCCCTCGACGAGGTCGCACCGGCGCAGCGAGCCGCGTGCTGGGTCGCGCAGGGATTCGTGGCATGAGTGCGCCACTGCTCGAGGTGACTGGACTCGTCAAGCACTATCGCGCGGGCGGGCTCCTCGGCGGCAGCGGCGCGCCCGTCAAGGCCGTCGATGGCGTGTCCTTCACCATCGCGCCGGGTGAGACTCTGGGACTCGTCGGGGAGTCAGGTAGCGGCAAGACGACCGTGGGGCGAACCGTGCTGCGACTGGAGTTGCCGACGGCAGGCGTGGTCCGGTTCGAGGGCATCGATCTCGCCACCCTGTCGCCAGCCGAGCTCCGCTCTGCCCGGCGCCGGATGCAGATCGTCTTCCAGGATCCGTTTGCGTCGCTCAACCCCCGCCGAACCGTCGGCGCGTCGGTCGCCGAAGGGCTGGAGATTCACCGGCTGGCAACCCGCCGCGAGTTGCCGGGTCGCGTCGCGGCTCTCCTGGCCGAGGTCGGGCTCGACGGCTCGTTCGCCGGGAAGTACCCGCACGAATTCTCCGGCGGTCAGCGCCAGCGCATCGGCATCGCGCGAGCGCTCGCCGTCGAACCCCACTTCATCGTGTGCGACGAACCGGTGTCCGCGCTCGACGTATCGGTGCAGGCACAGGTGCTCAACCTGCTGCTCGATCTCCGCGATCAGCGCGGACTGGCCTACCTCTTCATCGCCCATGACCTGGCGCTGGTGCGTCAGATCGCTCATCGCGTCGCGGTCATGTACCTCGGCACGATCGTCGAAATCGGCTCCGCTCGAACGGTCATCGACGCGCCGCGCCATCCTTACACCCAGGCGCTGGTGTCCGCCGTCCCCAAGCCCGATCCGTCGGCCAGCACGGCGAGGATCGTGCTCGCGGGTGACCCTCCATCGCCATCGGCACCGCCCCCGGGCTGCCCTTTCGTGACCCGTTGTTTCCATCCCAAGAAGGATGAACGCTGCATCGCGGAACGTCCCCGCCTGCGTCCGGTCGAGAGACGGGACGTCGCGTGCCATTACGCCGAGATCGTGGCACTTCCAGCAGCCTGACGGTCGGGTTCAGTTCTTCGTTCAGCTTTGTCTCCTCGACAAGTAGTTTTCCGCCATATCTCGTCCTCCCTCCAACCCGTGACGGCCATGCGTATCAGCCCGATAGCTCTCGTCATTCTCGCTGCAGCTCCACTCCGGGCGCAGCTGCATCCGGTCACCTGCTGCAACAAGGGGCCAGCGATCGTCTACGACATCGCGTTCCCGCGCGCGGCGCATCACGAAGCCGATGTGCGCGCGACGTTCACGGCGCTGCCGCCGGGGCCGGTGAACATCCGGATGGCGCGATCCTCCACGGGGCGATATGCACTTACCGAATACGCCAAGAACGTGTACGCGGTCAAGGCGGTCGACGGCACAGGTCATGAGCTGCGCATCACCCGCCCCGATCCGTACAGCTGGACCGTGTCGGGCCACGATGGCACCATCACCTTCAGCTATACCGACTACGCTGATGTCGGGAACGGAACGTTCTCGGGGTACAACCCGGAGCAGGAGCACATCCAGCCGCAGTGCACCTTCGTGTACATCAAGCGTCTGGAGACGCGACCGATCCGTGTCACCTTCCATCGGCTCGATCCGGCCTGGACGATCGCGACGCAACTGGTACCGACCTCCGATCCGGAAACGTTCACCGCGCCGGGGATGCAATATCTCTTCGACTCCCCGACACACATGGGAGTGATCCAGTGGCGCGAGTGGACCGAGACGCACGACGGTGTGAAGCAGACCTGGCGCGTCGCGCTCGACGACCCGACTGCGGCCCAGGCCGTCGATGCCTACGCCGATGGCGCGAGGAAAATCGTGCATGAGGCCGGAGCGGTGTACGGGGAGTTCCCGAAGTTCGACTTCGGCACCTACACCTTTGTGGCGTGCTATCGAACGGATTGCGGCGGCGACGGCATGGAGCACCGCAATTCGACCAGCGTGACCGGCAACAGCATGAACGGAAACGGCGTCAACGGGCTGGGCACGTTGTCGCACGAGTACTTCCATTCGTGGAACGTCAAGCGGATCCGGCCGCAGGGAATCGAGCCGTTCGACTACGACCGCGCCAACATGACTGACGGGCTCTGGATCGCCGAAGGCTTCACGCAGTACTATGGCCCGTTGCTGGAGGAGCGTGCCGGGGTCGTCCCGCCGGCGACGGTCATTCGCGGCCTCGGCTTCACCATCAACAACGTGGCCAATTCACCCGGTCGCGAGTTCTTTGGCCCTATCGGGATGAGCCGCCAGGCACCGTTTCGCGATGGTGCGGCCGCCAACGATCCGGTAAGTCCCAACATCTTCATCTCGTACTACACCTACGGCGCCGCGATCGCCACCGCGCTCGATTTTTCATTGCGCGCTCGCGGCAAGTCGCTCGATGATTTCATGCGCACCATGTGGCTCAATCACGGCAAACCGGAGATTCCGTATTCGATGCACGATGCCCGACATGCCCTGATCACCACGTCGGGTGATTCCGCCTGGGCGGTCGACTTCTGGACGCGCTACGTCGAAGGTCACGAGCTGCCTGACTACGCGCCGCTGCTGGAACGGGCCGGCATCCTGCTGCGCAAGTCGGCCGCCGGGCAGCCGTGGGTGGGAGGATTCGTGGGAGCGTTCGCTGGTGGTCGCGGCGGACGCGGTGGCAGGGGTGGTGGCGGGAATATGTCAGCCGACAGCTCGGCTCGCGTGGCAAGCGCCCCCGCCGGCACCCCGCTTTATCAAGCGGGACTCGATGCCGGTGACGTGATCACCGCGGTCGACGGCGCACCGATCGCCACGGCCACGGCGTTCGCTGCGGCGGTGGCCGCACACAAACCCGGCGACCGGATTTCCGTGGCGTACACCGGGTTGGCCGGGGCCCGCACCACGACGTTGACCATCGTGGAAAACCCGAATCTCGAGACGGTGACATTCGAGGACGCCGGCCGTACGCCAACTGCCGAGCAGCTCGCCTTTCGCAACAGCTGGCTGGCGTCGAAGGCGAAGTGACGCTGCCATTGCACCTGATCGACGCCTTTGCCGAGGCGCCGTTCACCGGCAACCCGGCGGCGGTGGTCCTGCTCGACACACCGCGTCCGGACGCTTGGATGCAGCACGTGGCCACCGAGATGAACCAAGCGGAAACCGCGTTTCTCCGCCAACGCGACGACGGCTACACCCTGCGCTGGTTCACGCCGAACCGGGAGGTGGACCTGTGTGGTCACGCCACGCTGGCCAGCGCGCATTACCTCTGGGAATCAGGCCAGCTCGCCCCGGCCGCGACCGCGCGGTTTGACACCCGCAGCGGATGGCTCCTGGCGCGGCAGGATGCCGGCGGATGGATCACCCTCGATTTTCCGGTGATCATCTCGCGACCGGCGACGGCCCCCGCCAACATCACGGCCGCTCTGGGTGTCACGCCACGCGAGATCTGGCGCGGTACCACTGACCTGATGTGCGTGGTGGACGATGCCGCTACGGTGCGGCGGCTCGCACCGGACCTCGCGGCGATCGCGGCGTGGGAGATGCGAGGGGTGCTGGTCACCGCGCCCGGCGACATGCCCGGCGTCGATTTTATCTCGCGCTGTTTCTTTCCGGCGTTTGGCGTGCCCGAGGATTCCGTCACCGGTTCGGCGCACTGCGCGCTGGCGCACTACTGGAGCGACGTGCTGCAGCGTGACACCGTGGTGGGATATCAGGCGTCCGCACGTGGCGGAACGGTTCGTTGCAGAACGATGGGAGACCGGGTCGAACTCACCGGGCGCGCTGTCACGACAGTGCGCGGTACCCTCGCGGCCTGACCGCTACTCGCCGGCCTTGGTCGGGGTGCGGGGTATTCCGAGCAGCATGCGGCGCACCGTACTGAGCACCTCGTTGTCGGGGCCGAGCTGCTCGATCCGCCGCACGGAACGGCCATCCATGTCGATCCACAAACGGGTGCGGTCGGTGCCGATGTCGCAATCGACTACGCGCATGTCTTTCTGCCGCTGATCCGGACGCTCCTGCACCGCCAGCTCCCGCTGAACTTCGAAGTGCAACCAGCTCCATCCCCGTGCCGCGGTATCGACCGCGACCGGAATCACACCGTGCACGCCATCGCTCAGCGGCAACGACGAGATCAGCAATTCCATGCCGAGGGCGGAATACGGTTCGACGTCGAGCGTCTCCGTCGATCGGCGCGCCGGGCCATGCACCGGGCGGAAGACGCGCACGACCACGCGATGGTTGTACGTAGTGGTGTACGCGCCACGCGGCGTCCACCGCGTGGTCGTGACGGGGCGCAGGGTGGTGCGATCGAGCAGGATGGAATCGCCGTATGCCGCCTGACCGACGCGATAGTGCCGGACCTGCTGCACGAGCGTGTGTCCGCCCATGTGCACGATGTCGATGGAGATCGAGCCGTCCGGTGTCGCGTTCCCGATGTCGGCACGGTGGGTCGAAAGCCACCCCACGGTCGCCTTGATCCGGCCGCCGGCAGGTTCCGGCGGGGCTTCTGCGGGGTCGTACGGCAGCGACATTCCCAGGGGTACGCAACTCGGCGAGGCGGCAAACAACAGCATGGCTAACCAGAAGAACCGCACGTACCGGCGCCCGTAACGATCCAAGACCTGCCCTCCCGGGCGAGTCGCCCGGCAAAAGTCCGCCACCGTCGCACGATCCGGCGGGTTATGAGTAATCATACCGGGACGGCCGCGATTTTGCGGCATCGACGTTAACTGGTCGACCCGTCTCGCGTCGTAGGAGTATGACCATGAAACCGCTCCTTGCCGCTCTCGGACTCGCAACCCTGGCGGTCCCCCTGCCGGCACAGTCCGCGCTCACCGCGCGGGATTCAGCCCGTCACGTCCTGAATCGTCTGGCCTACGGAGCGACGCCTGGCGAGATCGACTCGGTCGTACACGACGGTGTGCTCCGCTGGGTCGATCGCCAGCTCGGCTATTCCGAGGTCCGCGATCCGGCGCTGGCCCAGGTCGAGGGTGGCTTCGACGTGCTCCACGTTTCGATCTCCGACATGCAGGAAATGCTTCGGAAGAATCAGGCCAAGGTTGCCCAGGCGCAGGCGATCGGCGATTCCGATACCCGCCAGCGCATGATCGCCCAGCTCCGCGCTGAGCAGGTCGGCGACCGCCGCAGCCTGCAGGGCCTGTTGACGGAGCTGCAGGCGGTCACGGTGATCCGGGCAACCGAGTCCAGCCACCAGCTTGACGAGATCCTCGCCGATTTTTGGACAAACCATTTCAACGTCTTCGTCAACAAGGGACAGGACCGCGCGTACTTCTCCGACTATCTCGAGCGGACGATTCGCGGCCACGCGCTCGGAAAGTTTGAAGACCTGCTGCTCGGCACCGCCAGGAGTCCCGCGATGCTCTTCTACCTCGACAACGCCGAAAGCGTCGCGAACGGCAGCGATGCACGAGCGCTCGGCGCGCGTCGCGGCATCGGTATCCGACCCGCCTTCGGACGGGGGCGCGGACGCTTTCCCGATCCGCGGCCCGGCAGCTACCCGCCCGATCCGGTCGCGATGCCGACCGCGCAACGCGCGGTGCCGCAACGTGCGCCCCGCGGCCTCAACGAGAATTACGCGCGCGAACTGATGGAGCTGCACACGCTCGGCGTGGATGGTGGGTACACGCAGCAGGACGTCATCAATGTGGCGCGCATCCTCACTGGCTGGTCGATCGACCGGCGCGACGCGTCGTTCACATTCCGCGAACCGGTACACGACGAGGACGCCAAGGTCGTGATGAGCGAAAAGTTCGCGGCTGGGCACGGCGAGGACGAGGGCGTCCGGCTGATGCGGATGCTGGCGCAGAGTCCGGCGACGATGCATCATGTCAGCGCACAGCTCTGCGCCCGATTCGTGGCCGACGTACCGCCCGATGGCTGCATCGACGATGCAGTCCGCGCCTGGCGCGAGAGCGGCGGCGAGATTCGCGCAGTAGTTCGTGCCATCATTCGCTCACCGGATTTCTGGGCCGCAGCGAACGTACAGAGCAAGGTCAAGACGCCGCTCGAATTCGTGGTCAGCGCCGTGCGCGCCGTCGCCGGCACACCGGACTCCACGCCAAAGCTGGCGCAGCGTGTCGCCCAACTGGGTGAGCCGCTTTTTCAGAAGCAGACGCCGGATGGATACGGAGAGCGCGAGGAAGACTGGGTCAACAGCGGCTCACTCCTGGCACGGATGAACTTCGCCGTCCAGCTCGCCAGCGGCCGGATGCCGGGTGTGACGGTCGATCTCGATCGCGTGATCCCCGCTACCGACGATCACGAAGCAATGGTGAACAACGTGGATCAGGTCATTCTCGGCGGGGCGATGACCAGCCACACGCACGCCACCATCATCAAGGAACTGGCGGATGTGCCGGATGCGCGCATGGCCCGCGCGCTCGCCGTGGGACTGGCGCTGGGTGGGCCGGAGTTTCAGAGGCAGTGAACCTGGGCCTTAGGCGTTAGGCGTTAAGCATTAGGGCGTGAAGACAGATCCTCTTAACGCCCAATGCCCAATGCTTGACGCCGCAACCGGAGATCAACCATGCCCATCTCGCGCCGCGCCTTCATGAAAGCGGGCGGCCTCGCGCTGGTATCGCTCGGTGCGGATCCGATCTTCCTGGACCGCGCCGCATACGCGCTGCAATCGGCCGCCGCCGGCAGCAGCGGCAAGACACTGGTGTGTCTCTTCCAGCGCGGCGCCGTCGATGGGCTGTCGATGATCGTTCCCGCGGGCGATCCCTGGTACTGGCAGGAGCGACAGCGCATTGCGCTGCCGCGGGAACAACTGATCACGCTGGACGGCATGTTTGCGCTGCATCCGAGACTTGCCCCGCTCAAACCGCTCTGGGACCAGCATTCATTGGCCATCGTGCACGCGGTCGGATCGCCTTCGACGACGCGTTCCCACTTCGATGCACAGGACTACATGGAATCGGGCACGCCCGACGTCAAGAGCACGCCGGACGGCTGGGCCAATCGCTACTGCGCCCACGCCGCGGAACACGCCAACACGCCGTTCCGCGCCGTCGCATTCGGCCCGCAGCTGCCGCGCACGCTCGCGGGCAGCGCTCCGTCGCTCGCCATCGACGATCTCCGCACCTTCGGCATGCGCGCCGCTCAAGCCAGTGGCGAGCAGAAGCTGACCCGCGCGTTCGAGGAACTGTACGAAGGCGCCGCCACGGGCCTGGTCGCATCGTCATCGGCGGAAGGCTTCGAGGCGATTCGCATGCTCAAGACCGCCAACCCGACGGCACTGCAGCCGGCGAACGGTGCGGTGTACGGACGGAGCAAGCTGGCGAGCTCTCTGCAGCAGATCGCCCAGTTGATCAAGTCCGGCCTCGGCGTCGAGATCGCGTTCGTCGACGTTGGCGGATGGGATACCCACGTCAACCAGGGCGCCGACCAGGGACAGCTCGCCGGGCGGCTCGACGAACTTGCCGGAGCGCTTGCCGCGTTTACCACCGATCTTGGCGAACGGATGCGTGATGTCGTCCTGATCACCATGAGCGAGTTCGGCCGCACGGTGAAGGAAAACGGCACCAGCGGAACCGATCATGGTCACGGCACGGCGATGATGATCCTGGGCGGCGGTGTGGCGGGTGGCCGGGTGTACGGACGCTGGCCGGGGCTCGCACCGGAGCAGCGCTACGAGGGACGCGACCTCGCGGTCTCCACCGATTTCCGGTCGGTCTTCGGCGAGGTGCTGCAGCGACATCTGGGGCCAGCCGATCTCGGCCAGGTCTTTCCGGGCTTCGATCATCCGACCACACTCGGGCTCTTCGGCTGATCGAACGGCCGACCCGCCGTTCATCCGGCGCCGATCGTCCAATTCGACGGTCGGCGCCGTCACATTGGCAAATCGATCCGCTCTCCTGACTGGCGAGTGACCCGGGCCGGGTTACCTTGAGTCCTTGGTCCTGAGAACTACGGATCGGGGTCCCGATCCCGTCTTCGACCAATCATCCCCGCCGGAGTCCGCTACGTGACGAGTTCCCCATGAAACGTCAGTGGATCCTGTTGGCATTGGCGCTGACGCTCGCCGGCTGCAGCCACAGCGACACGTTTACTGCGTCGGTGGCCCCTCTCGGACCGATAAGCACCGGCGACGACATCCAGCTTACCGTGAACAGCGACCAGGATTACTGGCCGACGTGGACCGCTGACGGGCGCGGCATCCTCTACGCTTTCGTCAACCCGGTCGCACCGGGGGTGCCGGCGACGCGGCATCGCTGCATGGGAATCCTGCCCGCAGCCGGCGGCACGCGGCTCTGGCAGTGGTGTGATAATCGCTTCGTGCGCACCGATACGCTCTCAAGTTTCACCGCCTACGCATTGAACAGTGATGGCCGGCTGCTGTATGCCGAGGCACTCGCACCGGCGAACCCGCCGGCCGCAGCCTCCTTCCCACATTCGATTACGCTCTGGATCGCCGACACCGCGCACCCGCTGCAGCGCACCGCTCTGTTGACACTTCCTGACGCACTCCCCGGCATCACCTGGCTTGCCGATCTCGAGTGGACCGGTCCGGCGTCATTCATCGCGCTCGGACAGGTCTTCGGTTCCTTTCCACACTGCGGCGCCTGTTTCAACGAAGATTCGCTCTTCGCCGATGTGCCAGGCATCGTCGTCACCGGCACCATTGTCGGCAATCACGCGACGTTGCAACCGGTTACCGGCACGACGGGGGCGACCGGATACTCGCTTGCCCAAGGCGGCACCTCGATCGCGTTCATCCGCCGCGGCGATCCCTCGATGTACCTGGTTCCTGTCACCGGCGGGACCGCGGTCGCTATTCCGACCGGTGCCGGCCAGCAGCTGGCCGGGATCACGTGCAAGGCGTCCAACTGCGTGATAGCGGACGATCCGCTGGTGCTCTCGACCGGGGACTTCGGTGCACCGATCTTCGCGTCCGCCGGTCCGGGCACCCGGGAACTGCGCTCGGTGCCGCTCGACGGCGGCCCATCACAGCTACTGCACCTCTTCGGCACGACTCAGGTCGACCCGATCGTCTCGTTGCCGAGGATCTCGCCAACCGCGGGCGATATTGTGGTGCAGATCGGCGGCACGTTCGGCCATCTACAGACCAATTCCGACGGCGGCGTCTCCGATCTGCATCTCCTCCTGGCGATCGTGCCTTGAGCGGGATGTCTGCGCACCGGGGTGTGACGCCACGACCGGCGGCTCGCCTCGTGATGCGGTGCGCAATTGTTGGTATTACGGCCGGTTGCACCGATTCCGACGGATTCATCGAGGCGAATGCGCCGGCGGGGCCGTTCAATCCCGGCCCGGATGGCGCAGGTGGGCGGCGCGTTCGGTCACCTGCAATCGTTCACGGCGTTCGATTCCGACCTGCACCTCTACCAGAATCTGGTCCATTGAGCCGCGATACCCGGACCCGGCGTGTCGTGCCACTCGCTCCCGGAAGATCCCCATGACGCCGTCGCGGTACTTGAGCCTCGCGTTCCTCGCCTTCGCGGCCCTTCCGCTCGCCGCCCAGAATACCGGCGGCATCATCGGCAAGGTGACCGACGCCACCAACCAGCACCCGGTCCGCGGCGTGCAGATCCGTGTCGACGCCGGCCGCTACGTAACGACGACCGATACCAGCGGCGAGTATCGCGTGCGCGGCGTGCAGGCCGGCGTTCACCTGCTGGAGGCGACGTACCCCGGCTACCGCCCCGAACGGCGCGACAGCATCGCCGTGCAGGCCGACAACTTCACGCGCGCCGATGTCCGGATGGCACCGCTGGCCGTGCAACTTTCCGATCTCACCGCGGTTGGCGTGCAGGATCCAGTCCTCGACCCGCTCGCCACCGCGACCGAGCAACGCATCACCGCCGACCAGCTGCGGCGGCTTCCGGTCACCAACCTCGGCGATGCGATCTCCATGCAGGCCGGTGTGGTCGGAGAGAGTTTTCGAGGCGGGCGCCCGGGCGAGCAGGCGTTCGTCCTCGACGGGTTCGGCATCAAGAATCAGCTCGATGCGTCGACCAACGGCAGCTCCCCGCTCCAGATCCCGCCCGACCTGATCACCGGGGCTTCACTCATCACCAACGGATACTCGGCGCGGTACGGGCAGGCGATCTCCGGCGTGGTGGATGTGACCACCAAGGACGGCGGCGATACCTGGCGCGGGCGCGCGGCCTACGAGACCGACCGGCCGCTCTCCGGCGGAGCCGATCATGGAATCGACCGTCTGGTGATGCAGGCGGATGGACCGCTGGGCCACGGGATCAAGGCGGTCGGCATCATCGACATCAATGCACAGCTTGATGGCGATCCGTCGAGTGCGCCGGCGCCGACCGATCCGCTCGATCCGCGATCCACCGCTCCGTTCCCGCTGCCGCACAGCAGTACCGAGACCTGGACGGCCGGCGGCAAGCTCACCGTACCGTTCACCGAACGCCTGGTGGGCCGCCTGTTCGGCCTGGCGACCACGCAGCAGGCCTATCTCTTCGATCCGGCGTACAAGTACGACGCGAATTTTGCCCCGGGCTCGCGCACCGATGGCAAGCTGGTCACGGCGCACCTGCAGCTGCTACCGCCGACGCAGAGTGCGCATCCGCTGATCGGTGATCTCCGCTTCGGTTATTTCGACAAGTCGTTCGTGCGTGGGACGGTGGACGCTCCCGATTATGCCTTCGGCGGATTCGCCGGGAAGCGGCTGCACATCCTCGACGAGGACATCGCGAAACGGCAGGACACAATCAGTACGCGGGCGGCACTGCCCGATTTTGGAACACCTGGGTTTTCCAGCAATTCGCCGTGGGGAGTTCCCGGCTTCTTCATGACGGGTGCAGCGTCCGGCGAGCTCGCGTGGAACGAATTTTCCGAGCTTCGAACGCAGCTCGACGCAACCCTCGGCATGGGATCGCACGTCGATCTCTACTTCGGCGGCCTGCTTGCTTCGCAACAGGTGAAGACCTTCGAGCGGATCCTCGCGTACCAGCCCGTCGGCGGTACCGTGCCACCGCCCACCGCCTCCAACTTCTCCCCGACCCTCTCCGCGGCGTATGTCGAAAGCCAGGCGCGCGCCGGCGACCTGGGGTTCACGGCCGGCGTCCGCTACGATGGATTCGACCCTGGAGCGGTTTTGGCCAACACCACGCTCAAGGCGCGGAGCACGATCTCACCCCGCGTCGCGGTCTCGACCGTGGTGTCCGGGGCGACGTTCGTCGCGAGCCTGGGCAAGTTCTCCCAGCCGCCCGACCTGCAGTACCTGGTGGATGCGGCGTTCGACGATACCACGCGGACCGGGCGATTCCGGCAGGGCAATCCCAATCTCGGCTTCGAATCGTCGACCCAGTACGAGTTGAGCGCGCGAATCCGCTTGCCCAGCGGGGCGTCGCTCAAGATCAATATCTACGACAAGCAGCTCGACGGACTGGTCGCGTCGGTGCCGATCAACGTGAACCCCGATTCATCGGTGTTCACCAATGCCGACAACGGCACCGTCGTCGGCGCCGAGGTGATCATCGAGCGCGAGCTCCACGATGGCTGGGGCGCGCGCGTGTCCGGCGTCGTGCAGCGCGCCGAGGCAACCGTCAGTGACGCCTTCACGATTTACGATCGGACCCACATCGACCCCATTACCCACGACACGATCGTGGCCTCGCGATTCCAGTTCCCGCTCGACTACGACCGACGACTGGCGCTGATCGCGGTGGTGACCGGCGAGATCAAGCCGCAGGGTGGGCCGCTGATCGCCGGGTTGCGGCCGTTTGGCGGCCTGCAGATGTCAGCCGTCGGGCGCTACGCCAGCGGATTGCCGTACACGCGGACCAGCCTCGCGGGAGACAGCCTGGTCGGTCCGGTGAACGGCAGCCGGTTGCCGGCTCAGTACTCGATCGATGCCCTGCTCCGCCGCCCGCTCCGGATCGGCCGGCTGAACGGCAGCGTGTACCTCGACATCCGCAACCTGCTGAATACCGCCAACCAGACCAGCGTCCGGCGCGACACGGGATCGCCATTCCCGGACAGCACCACCCTCAAGACGCTGGCGATGCAGGCCTATCAGGCCAATCCGAATCCGATTCCGTACGAATCACGTCGTTACCGACGGTGGGCCGATCTCAACGATGACGGCATGATCGCCGGCCAGTCGGAATTGTTGCCGTTGTATACGCGCGCCGCCGCCGACTACACCTGGCCTATCTTCATCTACGGACCGCCGCGCCTGGTGCGGTTCGGAATGGAAGTGCTTTTCTAGAGGAGATGGCATGGTCGTACTCTATCTGCTCACCGGGATTGCGGCCGGGATCCTGTCGGGTCTGTTCGGCATCGGCGGCGGCGTGATCATCGTGGTCTCGCTGGCCAGCCTTGGGGGTCTGCCGTTCCGCACCGCGACCGGTACCTCCCTGGCGGCGCTTCTGCTGCCGGTCAGCATCGGCGCCGCGTACAAGTACTGGCAGGCCGGTAACGTCAATATTCCCGCGGCGGCGCTGGTCGCGGCGGGGATCGCCGTGGGCGCGTACTATGGTGCGCGCTACGCACTGCATACCCCGCCCGTCGCGCTGCAGCGGGCGTTCGCCGTGTTCCTGCTGCTGATGGCGATCCGCACATGGATCAAGGCCGTGTAGCGCCGATGCGCCGCCTAGTGCTCGCCTTGGTGGGGCTGGCGGCGTGTCATGGTGCCGCCGCTCCGCGGTCAGACAGCACGACGCCTCCTGACAGCGCGCTGCGAGCACCGGATGGATCGGTTCCGCCGCGCGGACCGCTGGGCACGAGCATCGTTCGCGGACGCGCGATTTTCGCGGCGACCCGTGACTCGTTGCCATCCCACGTCGGCGGCTCCCTGGGTTGCGCGTCGTGCCATCTGGACGACGGACGGAACCGCGCCGCGATGCCGCTCCTCGGGGCATATGCCCGCTTTCCGCAGTTCCGCTGGCGCTCGGCGTCCGTCGAACGAATCGAAAACCGGATCAACGATTGCTTCCTGCGCTCCCTCAACGGCACCGCACTCGCCTGGGACGACCCCGGAATGCGGGACCTCGTGGCCTACCTGGCGTTCCTGTCGCAGGGCGTGAGCGTGGGCGACACGTCGAGCTTTCCACTCGACTCCGCGAGTCGCGGCGACTCCATCGCAGGCGCCGCTGTCTATCGGGCGCAGTGTGCCCGCTGCCACGGGAGTGACGGCGCGGGGTCCACCAGCGGTCCCGTGCCGTATCCGCCATTGTGGGGGGACCAGAGCTACAACATCGGTGCGGGCATGGCGCGCATCCGGACGTTGGCGTCGTTCATCGTCCGCAACATGCCGCGAGATCGCGCGGGCACACTCTCGGCCGCTCAGGCGATCGACGTCGCGGCGTATGTCGCCGCGCAGCCCCGCCCCGACTTTCCCGCCAAAGGACAGGATTGGCCGTGCGGCCATCGACCGCCGGACGTGCCCTACCCGGCCGGTCACGCAGACTGCAGACTCGCGCCGGACGATCGTCCTTAGGCCGGCCGTTCCAGCATTCGCTTGATCGGCTTCACCAGCAGGGCCAGCACCACGGCGAAGAAGAGCGCGTATATCGCCACGCCGCCGAATACGGCTGGTGGCGAGAACTTGCCGTACACCCCGGCAACCCGGCCGCCGATGAAGTTGCCGACCGAATCCGCCAGGAACCAGACGCCCATCATCAGCGACGCGACCCGCGCCGGCGCGAGTCGCGTCATCGCGGACAGCCCGACCGGGCTGAGCGACAGTTCACCTGCGGTGGCCAGGAAGTACGAGCTCAGGAGCCACCACCAGCCCACGCGATTGCCGTGCGCCGCCATTGACGCTGCCGGCACCATGATCAGGAAGGACAGCGACACCAGCAGCAGACCAATGGCGAACTTGGCGGGGCTGGACGGATTGCGCCGCCCGAGCCAGAGCCAGAGCCACGCGAAGACCGGCGCGAGCACGATGATCCACCCGGAGTTGATCGATTGCCACCAGCTGGACGGGAACTCGTGGCCGAAGATCACGTTGCGTGAACTGTCGCGTGCGAAGAGCGTCAGCGTGGATCCCGCCTGTTCGAACACCGACCAGAAGACCGCCGCACCGAGGAAGAGCACCAGGATGACCAGGAGGCGTCGCCGTTCGGCCTTGGTCCAGCTCTCGAGCAGCAGCAGCCACGCAAAGAACACCACGACGACCGCCAGCAGCATCACGCCGAATACGTTCGCGACGAGGTCGGTGGTCAGCGCGATGACATGAGCGGCCTGCAGCACTCCGATCAGCACGAGGACCGCCGCCGCGCCCGCGAGAGCGCGCCAGAGTTTGCTGCGGGCATGGGCCGCATCCTCGGGTGACGATACCGCGGGAACGAGCCCGGCGGTGCCGAGAGCCTTACGGTCGACGACATACCAGACCAGGCCGAGGAACATCCCGATCGCCGTGGCGCCAAAGCCCCAGTGCCATGACGTTTCCGGACGGATCCCCCAGTGCGAGAGTGTCGCCTGCCATCCGGGAGCCTGCGCGAGGTATCCCACCACCAGTGGAGCGATCATCGCCCCGAGATTGATGCCCATATAGAAGATCGAGAATCCGGCGTCCCGACGCTCGTCGTCCGGGGCGTAGAGCTGGCCTACCATGGTCGAGATGTTCGGCTTCAGGAGTCCCACGCCGAGCACGACCAGAAAGAGGCCGAGATAGAAAGTGTTCACTGACGGGACCGCAAGCGCGATGTGACCCAGCATGATGGTGACACCGCCCCAGAATACCGATCGGCGCTGCCCCAGCACGCGGTCGGCGATCCAGCCGCCGGGCAGCGACATCAGGTACACCGAGGCGGTATACACGCCGTAGATCGGGCCGGCTTTGGCGGCCGTCCATCACAGGCCGCCGGCCGCGACCGGTGCCGTCATGAAGAGCACCAGGATGGCGCGCATGCCGTAGTAGGAAAAACGCTCCCACATTTCGGCGAAGAAGAGCGGTCGCAAGCCGGCCGGCTGGCCGAAGAACCCCGTCTGGCGCGGCTGATTCACCGGGTGTCTCCCAATTTCTTCTTGAGATGGGCGAGCTGCGCCTCGACCGCGGCCTCCTTGGCGCGCTGATCGAGCAGGGCGGAATCGATCCCGCCAGGCTGGTCGGCCCCTGAAAGGCTTTCGCTCGAGGCAGACCCTGCCGGCGGAACACCGCGAGCCGCGGCCTGGAATCGTTGCATCGTGGCGTCGTACTCGCGTTGCGCAATCGCCAGTTCGTCGCGCAGAACGATCACTTTCCGCTCGAGCAGATCGATCCGTTCGCGGGCCTTTGCCGTGTACGTCGAGGCAATGTGTGCCGTTTCCTGGTCGTTGATCGCAACGGCCTGCTCGCCGCGGCGCCCGTAGTCGTTCGCCTCGCGCCGGGCGAGTTCGAGCTCACGTTCGGATCGCGACAGGCCCTCGCGCAACTGACCCATCGCGACCTTGAATTCGACCAGCGCGGCACGGAGTCCTGCGGCCTCGTCGCGCGTGGAAGTCCTCTGCCCCGCCGCGAAGATGCGATCGAGTTGGGCCTTGATGTCGTCGAGATCCATGCCGATTTCTGAAGGGGAACACCGGAATGCTACCTGTCGAACGGCGGAACGGTCAAGCAAAGGCCGGCCCCGCGCGTCGTCCGGCCGCCGTCCGCCCGAGTAGATTGACCTCATGCCGCCGAGCGCGCGCCTCGCCTCGTTCCTGCTGCTTGTCGCTGCCTGCAGCCGGAACCCCGCCGTCGCCAACTGCGGGATGGCGGCGCTGACCCGGCCTCTCGCCGTCAAGCAGTCGTTCGCCGAGGGAAATGTGCTGACCGCAGTGCCCGATTCCGCGCCCGCGACCATTCCGGTACGCCTCGTTGCGGGGCCGGCGTGGCGAGGGACGGTGGACCGCGGCGCGACCGGTTGGCGGGTCACCGCACACGGCGCGGTGTCGCCGCAACTGCACGTCGGTTACGGCGTGCTCGTGATCGATTTCAACGACGCCGCCGTCGGCGTGCTGGCATTCGAGGGAAACGCGGTTGCCGGCGCGCCGCCGCTCGGCACGCTGGCGATCGGCGATTCCGTCCTTCCGCTCCTGGGTGTCCGCATGGATCCCGCGCAGTTGCAGGATGCCGCCTGTCCGCTCTTCCCCGACTCGCTGCGATGAGTCGTCCACGCATCGCCGTCACCGGCGTCACGCGCGAATGGGAGGGACAGACCCGCGTGGGCGTGAACGCCAACTATGTTCGCGCCGTGCTCGCCGCGGGAGGTTTGCCGATCATCATCGTGCCGGACCTTTCGCGCGAAGAAGCGATCGAACTCTTCGGCGAATGCGACGGACTCCTCCTCACGGGCGGCGAGGACATCGATCCCTGCCACTACGGCGCCACGCCACATCCGAAGCTCGGCACCGTCGACGCGCGGCGCGACGTCAACGAACTCGCGCTGGTCGCCGAAGCGCGCGCGCGTGACTTGCCGATCCTCGGCATCTGTCGCGGCATTCAGCTGTGCAACGTGGCGTTCGGCGGCACGCTCATCCAGGATATTCCGTCCCAGAGTCCCTCGGACATCAATCACAATTCTCCCGCCTCGCGCGAGGTTCGCAGTCATCCGGTCAGCGTCACCGAGCACAGCCGGCTGGCGCAGATCCTCGGCGTGACGTCGCTGGACGCGAACTAGTTCCACCATCAGGCGGTGGACCACGTCGGCACCGGGCTGGTGGCGACCGCCGTGGCGCCGGACGGGATGATCGAAGGCCTCGAAAGCGCCGACGCGCACGAATGGATCGTCGCGGTGCAATGGCACCCGGAAGAACTTGCGCTGCAGCCCGATGCCGATGACCTGAAACTCTTCTCAGCCCTGATCACGGCGGCACGACGGGGTTGACGCGGTCGTGAGCGACTCACGACTGTTTCCTCCGATCATCCAGGTCGCCAGCG
>JBOHRY010000185.1:0-3755 GCA_050732955.1 Gemmatimonadales bacterium
GTGGTAGTCAGTCCATTCGACGTCTTGGTGCCGCCGCTGGCGGTGCGATCGAGTTCCTGCAGCGTGCGCACCTCGAGGTGATAGCGTGCGGGTGGTGGAGCTCCGGGACCCTGGATCAGTGCGGCAGCGACGATCATGCCGAGCATGGCGACCTCGCGAGGAAAAGTGCGTGGACTTGGGGTCGCACCAGCGACCGTCCGCGCCGCACGAATGCGGCGCTGTGGGGCAGAACCGTAAGCCGAGTTCTGTTTCCCGTGCCTCGCGGCCCGGGAGGTGATCATCCCTCTGGGACGACCGTCACCGGTCGCCTCAAGCAGCCTACCCGCGGCTCCAACGGTGCGGGCCGCACCTCGCCGCCTATTTGGCCTTGCTCCGACCGGGGGTTGCCGTGCCCCCGACGCTCACGCGCGGGGCGGTGGGCTCTTACCCCACCGTTTCACCCTTGCCTGATTCCCGGACTTTCGCCCGGGACCATCGGCGGTCTCTTCTCTGTTGCCCTGTCCGTCGCCTTGCGGCGCCCAGGCGTTACCTGGCGGTCTGCCCTCTGGAGCTCGGACTTTCCTCGACCTGTTGCTTGCGCTCCAGGCCGCGATCACCGCGTCCTACCCCGGTTGGAACATAGCCGCGAATATCCGGGCTCGGGGCGTGACGTGTTCGGCCGCGCTGCGGAGCGCCCTCTCGCGGATTTGCATCCCCGGATCATCTTGATGCGCCGTTGAGCCCTCGTGGCGACCCTGCACGCTTCCCGCGACAGGAGCGTCACGTCATGCCCAGCATCAGCACCGTTACACCTACCGTTGCCGCGCTGCTCGATCCCGCCGAGCGCTCGCGCGTGGATGCAGCCGGAACCGGTTGCTTTGCGCTGGTGCATCGCGAGTCAGTCCGCGAAGTGCTGAGAGTGGTTCGCGAACGCCCAGTCGATGCGGTGCTCCTCTCAGTGCGGCGTTGTTCGGGGGAGGCGTCGGCTCTGCTCGAACAATTCTCGCGCAGTTTCCCCGCGGTGCCGACAGTGGCGCTGGTCACACGGCATGAACCCGGTGACGCCGAGGCGATTCTCCGACTTGGCGCTACCGGAGTGCGGCAAGTCGTTGATGCGTCCGATCCGGCGGGCTGGCGTCGACTCCGCGAGGTGCTCGGCGCGCCACCTGCCGAGCGAGCGCAGGTAATCCTGACGCCAGTGCTCGAGGTACTCGGTCCGATTCACGCTGGCGGCCGGCGCTTCTGGGAGCAACTGGTGCGCTCGGCGCCGGAAACCACAACGGTGCGACAGCTGGCGGCGGCGCTGGCGATCAGGCCGTCAACGTTCGTGTCGCGATTCGTGCGATGCGGATTGCCGAGTCCCAAGGATCACCTTGTGGCCGTGCGCCTCTGTCATGCGGCCAAGCTCTTCGACGAGGGCGACCTCTCGATCGCCGACGTGGCGTACCGACTGGACTACGCCAGTCCGCAATCGTTCGGCCGGCACCTCCGTGTGGTGCTGGGAATCACGCCGAGCGAGTTCCGCACGCGCTTTCCATTCTGCGCGGTGCTGGATCGGTTTCTCGACCGCTTCGTCAGGCCGTTCAAGGAAACGTGGAAGGAGTTCCGTCCGCTGGCGCCGGGGCGGTGAGCATTTGAGAGCAAGTTCGAGCCTTCGTTTGAGCAAATGAACGCCCAACGAAACCAAAGCTAACGGATAATTCTGCTTAGGCTTACGTCTTGGCTTGCTTTACTGTCGTCAGCTATAGCGGGCCGCAACCCATTGCGGTCGCTTGCATCCACCATACATTCGGAATTGACCCATCGACCATGAACCGCGCCCTGAACGGCACGGCCCGAACGCTTCACAAGGCGGCACGCAATGCGAATTGCTCTCGCCGCGGTAGCCCTCTGGGGCGCGCTTACTATCGGTTGTCAGTCTGATTCCATGGCACCGATATCCTTGCAGCCGCCGACTGTACTGTTGACTAACGAGTCTTGCGAGGCGGGACATTGCATGACGCTCGAAATCCATGCTTTCGTCCCACTTTTTACAATTCCGCAGTTACCGACTGGCGCGGCGTTCTTGTTTTACGCTCCTCCGGGTCAAACGTGCTTTCGCATACCGGATTCGCTTATCGCTACGATCCGATCTGCCGGCGATACCCTACATGTGACAAGGATTCGCTGGACGCCGGATCACCCCATCTATCTGGCCGCAATCGACAGCGCGCTGCAGCGTGGTTTTCCCCCCGATGTCGCCGGACTCGACAGCGCCGAGCATGCGATCTATCCCTACGACGGAATTTTCACGTCGATCGGCGAAGGCGCTTTTTTCACTCCGACTGACACGACGGGCTGGGCTGCAACGTATCCCGCGCAGCCGCAGCATGAAGTTCCAATCCATCCTGCGGCGGCGTGCACGCCAAAGTGAAGAACCAGCATTGGAATGGGCCACAATGTAGGATGAACTCACAGCTCGACCACACAAAGGGGGTGCCAATGAAACTCCGTCAGGGATTCGCGAGCTGTTTGACAATCCTAGCAGCAGTCTCGCCACGTCCTGTAGCCGTTCAACCGAAACGCCATCCGGTTCGCAGTCGAGCGTAACCCTGCTGCCGACCAAACAGCCCGAGATGCTGATCAGCGACCAGGCCGATTCGATGCGTACGCCGGCCGGATGGAAGCCAAGAGCCTGTGTGACCGCCGTTCCCAACGGTGCGCACATAGCTCAGAGTGGATTGGTCACACGGAAAAACGGAACGACATTCCAAATCGTCAAGTGCGTGTGGCGGGGAAATCACCCGCATACTGCGGCGTTCGGAACCAACGGACTACTGGCCTCCTGACGCCGAGCGCTATTCTTGTCGGCGTCGCGCCCGCCACGCATCCACGCTCCACGGGCCGGGACCCGCCGCTGAGACGTACAGCCAGATGAATGCGAACAACACCGCCGGCTGCCCCTGATTGAGCACCGGCCAGAAGTTGCGTGGCGCGTGCTGTGTCAGGTACGCGACCGTCATCTCACCGGCGAGCAGGAACGCCACCGGCCGCGTCAGGAACCCGGCGAGCAGCAGCAGGCCGCCGCACAGCTCCAGCACGCCGGCAAACCAGATCAACGATCCGGCCGACGCAGTCGCACCACCGGGGAGCAGCGGACCGGGCACTGCGAAGAGTTTGGCGGAGCCGTACTGCAGGAACACAAACGCCGCGATGATTCGCAGCAGACTTTGCAGGCTTGGCGCCAATGATTGCCACACGACGGCGACGCCGGCGGAGCGCTCGCGCGGGACCGACACGATGGTGTGCGGGAAGACTGCAGTGGCGGAACGCATGACGCATCCTTTCGACACTGGCACCGCGACACACGGCGCCTCTCACCCTTCTATGTCGATCGAACCGCCCGTCCCGCGACACATACCTGCATTACCGATATCATTGGCTTATTGCGGAGCGATCCCCAGGTCGTCCGCCGTTACGAGGGCGCGTACCGTGATGCCGGCTGCTTCGATCCGCGCAGTGCCACCCGCGTCGCGATCGACCAGTGCCAGCAGCCCGAGCACCTCGCCACCTTCATCACGCACCGCGCGGATGGCGCTCAGCGCGGAACCCCCACTGGTGATCACGTCCTCGACCACGACCACCTTCGTTCCGGCGGTGAAATTTCCCTCGATCCGGCGTCCGGTACCGTGCAGCTTCGCTTCCTTGCGAACTGAAAATGCTTCCACCGGTTTATCGGCCGGACTCGCAGCCGCTATCGCGTACGCGATCGGGTCGGCGCCCATGGTGAGCCCGCC
>JBOHRY010000186.1:0-8621 GCA_050732955.1 Gemmatimonadales bacterium
TTGAAACTCAATTCCGTCGAGTCGGTTGTTCGAGAACTGAATAGCGCCGGCGTCAAGTTCATTGTCGTTGGCGGCCTCGCCGTGGCAGCCCACGGGTTCGGTCGCTTCACTGCCGATCTCGAGCTTGTCATCCACCTCGAGCCGGATTCCATTCGCCGCACATTCGAGGCATTGCGCGCACTGGGGTATCGCCCGCGTGTTCCGATCACGGCCGACGCATTCGCCGATCCGGAACGCCGGGCACGCTGGTCAGCGAACAACAGATGTCGGTTCTCGCCTTCGACAGCGAGCAGCAGCCCGACACTCCCGTTGATGTGTTCGTCTCGGATGTTCCGCGCGAAATCATTCCATGACAACGTGGAGGCGATCGAGGCGATGGCAGCGGTTTAAGACGCGTTCGGCGACATGTCGCGACGAACATCGGGTTAGCCAGTACATGCCCGGAGGCCCGCCTTGTGGTTGCCTGGCTTGATTCGCGGCGCGGTGTACCGCACCTTTCTGCCGCGATGAGCTCTGGATTCACTTCGCTCCGCCGCGCGCTCGCGGCGTTTGCCACCGTCGGCGTGCTGCTGGCACCGGTGACATCGCTGGCGCACGCTCGCATGATGCTCCAGGAGACGATGAGCGATTGCGGCCATCCTGCAGCCCATCACGCGATGGCGCCGGCGGTACCGCAGCATTCACGTCACCAGCACACCGGCAGTTGTTGCGACCTCTGTCCCGGCGCGTGCCAGACCGCCGCATTGACTGCGTGTGGCTCCGGCATGCCGCCCATCGTGACCCATGTGGTCGCCGAACGCGTCAGCGTCGGTCACGAACTCGCACCGCGCCGTACGGCGCATCTGCTGCCGTTCTCGCACGCCCCTCCCGTCATCTCCGCCTGAGCCAGCTCCGGCACCGCCGGAGTCCGATCGTGTTCACCCATTGAACCACCGCTCAAGGAGGTTGTGTGTCATTACGCCTGTTGACGCTGGCGCTGATCCTCGCGCCGGCTGCCTTGCTCGCACAGCAGCCCACTCGTGCTGATTCCCTGCGCGCCGATTCGTTGCGTGCCGATTCGCTGCGGCGATTGAGCGACACGCTGATCCATACACCGGCGCACCTGCAAGCCATCACGGTCACTGCCGCGTCCACCCCTCGCCAGGCGCCGATCTCCATCATCCGCGTGACGCCGGCGGTGATCGCCGCAACGGTGGCGACCAATCCCTGGGATCTGCTGCGCCAGACGGCCGGGATCGAAGTGCACGAACAGGGGCAGGGTCCGGGTTTCGCCTCGGACGCATCGATCCGCGGCTTTTCATCCGATCATTCCACCGACATTGCCCTCTGGATCGACGGAGTTCCGGTGAACGAACCGGTGAACGGGCACGCCGAGGGGTACAACGACTGGAGCCTGCTGATGCCCCAGGCGATCTCCAGTCTCGAGGTGCTCAAGGGTCCGACCAGTGCGGTGTACGGCAATTTCGCCATGGCCGGTGTCGTCAACGTGCTGACGCGAGAACGCATGGACGGCAGCGAGTTCGCGATCGATGGCGGCGCGAATGGGCGGGCGGATGCCACCTTCTTCACCGGCCTCGACCGTCCCAGCACCGGACTGGTGCTGGGAATACGCGGCATGCGCGACGGCGGCTGGCGGCCCAACAGCGATCAACGCCTCGGCCAGTTCTACGGTCGCCTGGTGCAAACGCTCTCATCCAACGCGACGCTCGATCTCGGGACGCAGCTCTATGCGTCGGGCTGGGATTCTCCGGGTTTCCTCTCGGTCGATCAGTTTGATGCTGGAACATTCGACAACGTGTCGAATCCGACCGATGGCGGTTTCAAGCGGCACGCGCTGGAGCGCGCCAGCCTTCGCATGGTGCTGGCGCCGAATGTCGCATGGCGCACCACGACGTACGCGACGCAGGGTGACTGGAACTTCTTTCTCACGGTTACACCGGAGCCGGGCGCGGGAGAGGGTTCCGGCAGCCAGACCCAGGAAGTCGATCAGCGGCATGGATGGGGCGCGACCAGCGCGCTCACCTGGGTCGGCGACCGTGTTGAAGTGACCGTTGGGACCGAAGGCCGCCTTGATCAATCCGGCTACCAGCGCTGGTTCACCACTGACCGTACCCGTGATTCATCCGATGCACTGCTCGACGCGCGTCAACTCTCGGGCGCCCTCTTCCTGCAGTCCACCGCTGATGTCGGGCACCATCTGCGATTCTCCCTCGGTGGGCGCTACGACGCGATCGACACCCGTTCGACACCGGCCGGCGACACGGCGGTGTCGGCGAGCCACGGCGTCTTTTCGCCCAAGTTCGGCGTGCTGGTTCATCTGCGGCGTTTTGGCGATGTCTACGGCAACATTTCACGAGGCTTCCGCAGCACCGACGGCGTGATCGACGATCCCACCCTGCCGTTCATCACCGAATGGGCATACGAGACCGGCCTGCACGTCGACCTGGCGCACCTCACGGGAAGCGTCGCACTGTTCCGGACCGACGTCAGCAACGAACAGACTTTCAATCCGATCCTGGCTACGTCGACCAGCGGTGGACGGAGTCGGCGCGACGGTGTCGAGCTTTCGCTTCAGGCACCCCTCGGTGACTTCGCCCGGGCCACTGGCAGCTGGACCTTTACCGACGCGAAGTACCTCGACCAGGTCTCGCCCGACGGCGAAGATCTCGCCGGACTCCGCGTGGCGAACACCGCGAAATACGTCGGCGACGTCGCGCTGGAACTTGGGCGGACCACGGCGCCGTGGTCGGTCAGGCTTTCCACCAACGTCGTCGGCCCATACACTCCGTTTAGCGAGCTGGACACCGTGGTCCCGGCATACGCATTGTTTCACGTCACGTCGCGCCTGCTGGTCGGGAGCCGCACGACGCTTCGCCTCGGCATTCGCAACCTGTTTGACAAGACCTATCCGGAACTCCGGGCGGGCGGTTTCGTCTCGCCGGGGCAGCCGCGTTCGGTCTATGCCGGCGTGAGCTACGTGAGGTAGCCGGACGCGCCGATCCATCGTGCAACCATTCGGGGCCGCCAGGTGTCGTACCCAAAAGACCTGTCCCCGGCCCCGGAGTGGTTGATGGAGGCCTTGCTGAACGATCTCCGCTACGCCGTGCGGCGGCTCCGCCACGCCCCAGCCTTCACCCTGATCGTCGTCATCACTCTCGCGCTTGGCATCGGGGCCAACGCCGCGATCTTCAGCGTCGTCAACACCGTGTTACTGGTGCCGGCGCCGTACCGCGATCCCGGCCAACTGGTGACGATCTACCATCAGTATCCATCGATGAAGCTCGAGGCGCCCGTTTCGGCGCCCGGCTTCAAGGACTACCGGGATCGAACGCATTCGTTCAGCAGCGTTGCGGTCGAGACCGGATGGGCTGTCAACCTCACCGGCGTGGGCGATCCTGAGCGCCTCGGTGGCACACGCGTCAGCGGGCAGTTCTTTCCCACCCTCGGTGTGGCGCCCGCGCTCGGACGGGTGCTCACAGCCGACGACGATCAGGCCGGCCACGATCACGTTGTGGTACTGAGCGACGGCCTCTGGAAGCGCCGCTTCGGCGCGACGAAGGACGTGATCGGCAGATCGATATCACTCAATGGCGAGAGCTACCAGGTGATCGGCGTCATGCCCGCGGGTTTTGTCGACCCGTGGAATCCGCCGACCGAGATCTGGTCACCGGTGGCGATCGATCCGGCGCTCTTCGTTCCCAACAACTACACCAATGAGTATCTGAACCTGGTGGCCCGCGTGCGGCGCGGGAGTACGACGGCCGACGCCGCGCGCGAAATGACGGCCTTTGCCGCACAGCTCAAGAAGGACAATCCCAGCAATTTCCCCAGCGACTGGACGCTCGAGGTCCGGACGATGGATGCCGTCCAGACCGGCGCGGTTCGCCCGGTACTGCTCCTCCTGCTCGGGGCCGTCGGCTTCGTGCTGCTTATCGCGTGCGCCAACGTTGCCAACCTCCTGCTGGCTCGCGCTGCGTCGCGCCAGCGCGAAGTGGGGATCCGCACGGCGTTGGGGGCCCGGCCGTGGGATCTGGTGCGGCAGCTGCTGGCCGAGAGTCTTCTCTTGTCGGTGTCGGGCGGCGCGCTGGGATTGGCGATCGCGTACGGCAGCATCAAGGCACTCGCGGCCGCGAATCCATCGCGACTGCCGCGGGTGCAGGATCTTGCCATCGATTCGCACGTCGTACTCTTCACGCTCGGGATTGCCGTGGCGACCGGCATCATCTTCGGCCTCGTTCCGGCAATTCAGGTGTGGAAGGGGAATCTCCAGGGCGCGCTCAAGGACGGCTCGCGTGGTGGAACTCCCGATCGGCGAGGCCAGCAGGTGCGGCGCGCACTGGTTGTCGCCGAAATCGCGTTGGCGCTGACGCTGCTGACCGGCGGTGGACTCCTGCTCCGGAGTTTCGCGCGCTTGTCGAATGTCAGTCCCGGCTTCGAGCCGCGCGGCCTGCTCACCTTTTCGCTGTCTCTTCCCCCGGTCAAGTACGCCAGCGATACGACCCGTACCGCCCTCTGGACCGCGCTCATGCCGCGGATCGCCCGGGTGCCTGGCGTACGGAGCGCCGCCGCTACCTCGGTGCTTCCGTTCGGCGGTGGATGGTCCACCGGCAGTTTCAATGTCGAGGGGTACACTTCTCCCCCTCGGACGAACGGTCCTTGGGGCGACATTCGCTACATCACGCCGGACTTCTTCACCACGATGCGCATTCCGCTGCTCAAGGGACGCACCTTGACGGCGCACGACGATGCAGCGGGAATGCAGGTGGCCGTCGTGGACGACGAGTTCGTCAAGCGGTTCTATCGGTCCGGCGAGGATCCGATCGGCAAGCGACTCTACTTCGGCGCCGCGACTCCTGACACGTCGACCCGCTACATCACCATCGTCGGCGTTGTCGGCCACGCCAAGCATGAAGGATTGGATGCCGATCCACGCATCCAGCTCTATCTCCCCGTGACGCAGACCACGTTTGGCGGGATGAATCGAATGGACGTCGTGGTCCGGACCGCCGGCGATCCGCGGAAGTCCGTGCCGGCAGTCCGCAGCGCGGTGCATGATCTCGACCGGGATCTGCCGCTTGCACGCGTGAACACCGAGGAAGATCTGGTGTCCGCATCGATGGGCCAGCGTCGCCTGGCGACCATCCTGCTCGGCATCTTTGCCGGGCTGGCGTTACTGCTCGCTTCGCTCGGCATCTATGGCGTGATGGCGTACACGGTGGCCCAGCGTACCCGCGAACTCGGCGTCCGCGCGGCCCTCGGCGCCACGCGAGACAATCTGCTGATGCTGGTGCTGAGGCAGGGAATGGTGCTGGCGGCGCTCGGTGCGGGGATCGGGTTGGTCGGCGCGTTTG
The DNA here is from genome assembly GCA_050732955.1 of Gemmatimonadales bacterium. Taxonomy (GTDB): domain Bacteria; phylum Gemmatimonadota; class Gemmatimonadetes; order Gemmatimonadales; family GWC2-71-9; genus Palsa-1233. Next base: position 5,352 of record JBOHRY010000186.1, read on the forward strand.
GCCTGACCCGGTTGATCTCCAGCCAGCTCTTTGGCGTGACGGCGACCGATCCGCTGACCTTCGCCGTCGTCACGCTCCTGCTGTTGCTGGTCGCGGTCGGCGCGATGGCGGTGCCGACGCTCCGCGCGACCCGGGTCGATCCTCTCGTGGCGCTCAGGGACGAATGAGGCGGCCGGTGTCCGATTGTGGGACAGCCAATCGCGCGTCCGCACAATCACCGGCTCTCCCGGCGGGAATCGACTCATTCAAGTCATTGCGGTACAAGTGGTTACGTCGTCGCGTTGCGGGCACGCTGCTTGCTTTTCTCGAGTCCCGCCAGCCATCGCGGCCGGCGTAACCCGCTCTTGAGGAATCCGCGTGGACGTTGCTCGCCCGCCCCGAAAAAAGACTGGCCGGAATATCGGCATCGCCGTTGGCGTGCTGTCGGTCGTTATCGTCACCGTTCTCGTCGCCCGCCTCAAGCCGGCGGCCCCGACCTTGGACATGTCGGTCTCGATCCAGGATTCGGTGCGCCGGGGCGATATGGTCCGCGAGATTCGTGGTCCTGGCACGCTGGTACCGGAGCAGATCCAGCAGGTGACGGCACCAGCCACCGCGCGCGTGGACCGCATGGACGTGGTGGCAGGTCAGACCGTCAGCGCCGGCGATCTGCTGGTCGAGACGTCGAGTCCCGACGTGATGATCGCCACCATGAATGCCGACCAGCAGCTCAATCAGGCCCAGTCGAGCCTGCTCTCGTTGCGCAGCACGCTCAAGAGCAGCGAACTCTCGCAGCAGGGCCTCGTCGCGCAGACGCACACGTCGTACATCGCCGCGACTCTCGACGCCTCAGCTGCCGACACGCTCTTCAAGCAACATCTCATCGCGCAATTCGACGTCACCAACAAGCACGCGCTGGCCGATCAGTTGACCCAGCAATACAGGTTCGAGCAACAGCGCCTGCAGATCGTGCGGCAATCGGTCGACTCCGAGATAGCGGCCGCATCGAACAACATCAAGCAGCTCAAGTCGATTTCGGACTTCTGGCACAACAAGCAGAAATCGCTCGCCATTCGGGCGCCGGTCGCGGGCGTGGTGCAGGGGCTGACGCTGCAGCAGGGCCAGTTCGTCCAGGACGGAACGTTGTTGCTGAAGGTGGTGCAGCCGGGCAAGCTCAAGGCCGTGCTGCAGATTCCGGAATCCCAGGCCAAGGACGCCCAGGTCGGCCAGTCCGCCGTAATCGATACGCGTAGCAACGGCCTGATCCCGGGCCACGTGTCACGCAAGGATCCATCGGCTGTCAGCGGAGCGGTGACCATCGATGTGGCGCTGGATGGGCCCTTGCCGGCCGGGGCGGTTCCGGATCTGGGAGTCGACGGAACCATTCAGATCGAGAAGCTCAAGAACGTACTGTACACGGGGCGTCCCGGATACGGAGCCTCGACCGGCCCGGTGGGGCTGTTCAAGATCGTGGACAACGGGCATTACGCGGTGCGCACCCAGGTGTTGCTGGGGCGCAGTTCGGTAACCCTGGTGGAGATCGTGAAGGGCCTCAATGTCGGTGACAAGGTGATTCTGTCCGACATGAGTGCGTATGATGGCGTCGACCGAGTCCGACTCAAGCAATAGGAGCAGGCCATGGCAACGATGGGTGAACCGCTGATCAGGTTGCAGGGAATCAAGAAGGTGTTCTACACCGACGAAGTAGAGACGCACGCCCTCTCCGACGTGCATCTCGAGATCGGGCAGGGGGAGTACATCGCCATCGCCGGGCCGTCGGGCTGCGGCAAGACGACCCTGTTGTCGATCCTCGGGCTGCTCGACACGCCGAGCGATGGTGGTTACATCCTCGACGGCCGGCCGGTCGCCGGGCTCGATGCCGCCGAACGGGCGCGGGTTCGCAACCGGCAGATCGGATTCATCTTCCAGGCGTTCAACCTGATCGGCGATCTCACCGTGTACGAGAACGTCGAGTTGCCGCTGACCTACCGCGGGATGAGTTCGAGCGAACGCAAGGAACGGGTGCACGCGGCGCTCGAGCGGGTCGGCATGGCCCACCGGGTGCGCCATTTCCCGGCGCAGCTCTCCGGCGGTCAGCAGCAGCGTGTCGCCGTGGCGCGCGCCGTCGCGGGCGACCCCGCCATCCTCCTCGCCGACGAACCGACTGGTAACCTCGATTCGGTGAACGGTGAAGCCGTGATGGACCTGCTGCGCGAGTTGCATCGCAACGGCGCCACGATCTGCATGGTCACCCACGATCCGCGCTACGAGGAACACGCGGACCGCAGCATTCACCTTTTCGATGGTCGCGTCATCGACGAGCAAGCGGCGGCAGCAGCTCACGTGCCGTGAGGCGTGTGGCGTAGGCCGTGACGAGTCGACACTCCGATCACGGCATGGGCCCTGATCGGAGTAGCCAGCCATGGACCTGATGCTGCGGGATATCCGCCTATCGGTGCGCCGCCTTCTCCAGCGCCCGGCGTTCTCGCTGGTTGTCGTCGCGACGATCGCGCTCGGCATCGGCGCCAACACCGCGATCTTCAGCGTGGTGAAGAGCGTGCTCCTTGCGCCGCTGCCGTACGCTGCGCCAGACCGCCTGATGATGGTATGGGAGACCAAGCCGTCGATCGGCCGCGATCACAACGTCGTCAATCCGCAGAATTATCTCGACTGGCAGCAACGCAACACGACCTTCGCGGCGCTCGGGCTCTACACCTGGCAGACGTTGACACTCACCGGCGACGGGCAGCCCGAGAACGTAATGGGTCGCGCCGTGACGCCGAATGTGCTCGACATTCTCGGCGTCCATCCGGCGCTGGGGCGCAACTTCACTCCGACGGAAGGCAATCCCGACGCCCCGTTGACCATCATCCTGAGTGACGGGCTCTGGCGCCGCCGCTTCGGCGCGGACCCGAACATCATCGGGCACCCGATCGCGATCAGCGGCGGCACGGCCATGGTCGTGGGCGTCATGCCGCGAGGCTTTCGCCCGCTGGGCAACGAGCAGTACTGGCAGGCATTCCGACTCGATCCCTCCGACCACGCCCATCTCGGCCGGTACGCCATGGCGATCGGCCGCCTCCGCCCCGGGGTGACGATCCAGCAGGCGCAAGCCGATCTCAACGGCATCACGCGGCAGCTCGCGCACGAATATCCGGCGTTCGACACCGGGTGGGGCGCTCGTGTGGTCGGCTTGAAGGACGACGTGGTCGGATCGGCACGCGGAGTTCTCCTGATGCTGATGGGCGCGGTGGTGGTGGTGCTCCTGATCGCCTGCGCCAACGTGGCCAA
>JBOHRY010000187.1:0-9765 GCA_050732955.1 Gemmatimonadales bacterium
CGTTCACGGTCCTGAACCTTCCGGTTGACGATGTCGACCAGGCGGTCGATGAACTCGGGCGCCGGGGTGTCAAGTTCGAGCATTACCATGAGGGCGGAATCAAGACCGACGCCAAGGGAATTTCACGAGGCAACGGGCCCACGATTGCCTGGTTCAAGGATCCGGCCGGAAATATTCTGTCGATCCTCAACGGGAACTGAGTTCGCCCAAGGTGGGAACCGGCACAGCCACCCCTCGTTCAGCAAGGGGACAGCGGAAACTCCGGGCCAACTCGTTCCGTATCGATCCCCGGCCGCCAATGCTACCCGTTCACGCCAGCCGGAGACCACCTGATGAGCCGACGCGTACCCTGCATCTCCGCCGCTCTTTTCGCCGCCGTCTCGCTCAACCTCGGCGCGCAGACACCCAAGTCGGGGGCCGAGGTGCTCGAGCGGATGCACCACAAGTACGCCGGCAAGTGGTACGCCACACTCACGTTCACTCAGCAGACCACGCAGTACCGCGGCGGCACGCCCACCGTGTCGACCTGGTACGAGGCGATGCAATACCAGCCCGGCGGCGCCAAGCTCCGCATCGACACGGGCGACCCGGCGCTCGGCGACGGGGTGCTCTACACCGCCGATTCGAGCTGGAGTGTTCGCGGCGGCGTGGCGCGGCCGGGCACTGCCAACGGCAACGCCTTCATTCCGCTGATCGAAAGCGTGTATCTGCAGCCGGTGGACCTCACGATGAAGCAGCTCGCCGAAGAGAACATCGACTTTTCAAGAGTGGCCGATGTCACCTGGGAAGGTCGGCGCGCGTGGGCAGTCGGTGCCGCATCGGCGACCGACACCACGTCCCCGCAGTTCTGGATCGACAAGGATCGCCTGGTGCTGGTTCGCATGATTGTGTCGTTTGGAGCGAACCGTCCGCCGTTCGATGTGCATCTGGACAACCTCGAGCCGACGGGTGGCGGCTGGCTGGCGACCAAGGTGACGATGCTCAACAACGGTGCTCCGGTGCAGACGGAGGAATATTCAGGCTGGAAGACGCGGCAGAAGCTCGATCCCGGTCTCTTTGACGCCGCGCGCTGGTCGACCGTCACCCACTGGACCAAGGCGCCCTAGCGCCGCGGATCACTTCCCCCAGAGATCGACGAGTTCGGTCACGACGCGTTCGGCTTCGGCGCTATCGCCGGAGCCGATCGCCTCCGTGACGCAATGGCTCAGATGGTTCTGGAGCAGCATCTTGCCCACCCCACGCAACGCTTCCTGCACCGACGCGATCTGCATCAGCACGTCGGCGCAGTAGCGGCTTTCGTCCACCATCTTCTGCAGCCCCCGCACCTGGCCCTCGATGCGCCGGAGCCGTTTGCTCAGCGCCTCCCTGGTCTCCGAAGGAATGTGCGCAGTGCGCGTCGGTTGCGGCGCGGTCATGAGTCCTCGGGGAACACAGTGGATGGATGCGACGTGATGGCGGCTGGGGCACGGACCGGACTGCGACGTAGCCGCAGCGAATTGCCGACGACGGTGACGCTGCTGAGTGCCATGGCGCCGCTGGCGATCACCGGACTCAACAACAGTCCGGTCAACGGATAGAGCGCACCGGCGGCGATCGGGATCGCGATCACGTTGTACGCGAACGCCCAGAACAGATTCTGGCGAATGATGCGCATCGCCCGGCGCGAAAGTGCGACGGTGTCGGCGACCAGGCCGAGATCCTCACGCAGGAGCGCGATGTCAGCCGCCTCGATGGCAATGGCGGTGCCGCCTCCCATGGCGATCCCCACGTCCGCTCGCGCCAGCGCCGGGGCATCGTTGATCCCGTCGCCCACCATGGCCACGACGGCGCCTTCCCGTTGCAGTCGCTCGATCTGGGCGACCTTGCCTTCCGGCGTGACGTCAGCCGCGATCTCGATGATGCCCACCTGCGCGGCGACCGCCTCCGCCACGGCCCGCCGATCGCCAGTGAGCAGCACGACACGCAAACCGGCGGCGCGGAGCCGCGCGATGGCGGCGGCGCTGCCGGCGCGGACCGGATCCGCGACGCCGATCATTCCGGCCACCCTGCCGTCGATCGCCACGAATACCGGCGTCTCGCCGAGCCCGGCGATTTGCATTGCTTCCGCCTCGAGCTCGCCAACATCGACGGACGCGCGGCCGAGATAGCCGGCGCTTCCCACCGCGACAACCTGTCTGTCCACGGAAGCTTCGGCTCCCAGGCCGCTCGCCGACCGGAAGTCCACCGTCATCATCCGCCGCAAGCCGCGACGATCCGCCTCGGCGACGATCGCGGCCGCGAGTGGATGCTGCGACATCGCCTCGACAGCCGCCGCCCGACGCAGCACGTCGTCCTCGCCAAACGCACCACCCGGAACCGCGATCACCCGGCGTACGGCCGGCCGCCCTGCTGTGACCGTTCCGGTCTTGTCGAGCACCACGATGCCGACTTCGCCGGCCCGCTGCAGAGCGTCGCCACCCTTGATCAGGACGCCGAGCGATGCGGCGCGACCAGTCGCCACCATCACCGCCGTGGGTACCGCGAGCCCCATGGCACAGGGACATGCGATGATCAGCACCGCGACCGCCGCGGAAAAGCCGCGCATCAGCGGGGCGCTCTGCGCGGTGAGCGTCCAGACGATGAAGGTGAGGATGGCGAGGAGGATGATCGCGGGAACGAACACGCCGCTGATTCGATCAGCCAGTTTCTGGAGCGGCGCCCGTGAGTTCTGTGCGTCGCGCATGAGGCGCACGATCCCCGAGAGGGTCGACTCGGTACCCACCGTGGTGGCCCGCACGCGAAGCGCCCCGGTCCCGTTGATGGTCCCGCCGACGACGGCATCTCCTGCCGTCCGGCTCACCGGGACCGGCTCGCCGGTGAGCATCGATTCGTCCACGGTGCTCGAACCTTCGATCACGATACCGTCGACCGGCAAACGCTCGCCGGGACGCACCAGCACTTCTTCATCGCGCCGCACCGATTCGATCGGTGCGTCGACCGCCGCGCCATCCCGGTACACCCGCGCGACGCGCGGTTGCAGCTCCGCAAGCGCGTGCAGCGCGGTTGTCGTCCGTCGCTTGGCACCCGCTTCCAGAGTGTTGCCGATCAGGATGAACGCGATGATGAGGATCACCGCTTCGTAATACACGTCGGGTGCAAGCTGCCGCCGCACGAACGCCTGCGGTGCCACCGTGGCGAATACCGAATAGAGAAACGCGGCACTAGTGCCGACAGCAATCAGCGAATTCATGTCGGCACTTCGGTGCCGGAGCGCGACCCACGCACGCACATAGAAATGCCGCCCGGCCCAAGCCATGACCACCAGCGTCAGGATCAGCAAGCTCCAAGCGATCGTGGCGGGCGGAATGGCGAAGAGCCACGGCGTCGCGCGCCGGATGACCGGTGCGACATGCAGCATTAAGCCGCGCATCAGCGGATCGATCGTTTCCCGGTGAGCTGCAGTGCCGGAGACCATCAGCGGCACCGAACCGAACATGGCCACGATTCCGGCGATCACCGCAAAGCCAGCCCGCGCCCGCAACACCGCGAACTCGTCGCGCTGGCGTTCGTTCAGCGCCGATTGCAGCGCCAGCGGCGATTCGCTGGTCGCCGGCATCGCGGCGTCGTAACCGGTGGCGCGGATGGCGGCAATCAGCGTGGCAGGAGTGGTCTCCGCCTCGTCGTAGCGGATCGCCGCGTTGCCGAGCATCAGGTTGACGGCCGCCGCTTCCACACCGGGAGTGTCCTGCAGGGCGCGTTGAACGCGCGCCTGGCAAGCCGCGCAGGTCATCCCGCCTACCGGGAGGGTGATCGACTGAGGCACGCTCCGACTACCCGGCCTCGACCGCGCTGACGTGGTAGCCGGCCCGTTCCACGGCGGCGACGAGCGGGTCCGGGCTGGTCCCGGGTGGCAATTCGACCTGCGCCTTCCCGATGTCGACCCGGGTCACCGCGGCGCCATCCACCTGCGACAACGCCCGCCTGACCGCCTCCACGCAGTGTCCGCAGTGCATTCCGTCGATTCGCAGTGATACCTCTTGCATGACGATTCCCCGTCGGTAAGAAGATCTAATATAGGCGTACCGGGTACCGGTATGCAAGCTGCTGTCCGGATCGGCGGGAGCGGAGAGGCGCAGATGGCACAGCCCATGCAAACTTTGGCACTCTATGGACCCGGAAACCGCTGTCGTCCGTGAAGTCTTCGTCCCCGTGCTGGCCTGGCCGGGGCGGCGGCCGAGCCTGGCCGAGCTGCGGTCATGGCACGAGGCGCTCCGGGCCGCGATCGGCAACGTGATGCCGGCGGACTTGGTGGCCTGCTGGCTCTACCCCTCGCGCGGGGGTTCGGTTCTGGTGGGACCCGCAGCACTGGCAGCCGACCAGTTCGAACCGCCGCCGGCCGAGCCGCTCGTGAGCCAGGAAGCGTTGTTCGATGTCGAGGACCGGGTCATGGCGAGCGGGTATCGCTCGGCCATGGCGATTCCGATCCGCGCTGAAGTGCAGGACGTCGGCTTGCTCATCGTGGCCAGCTTCAGGCCAGATGCCTACACCCTCGCGTCGCAGCGAGTCCTGCACCGTGTTACGGCGCAGATCGCGACCAGTTGCCGCCGGCTCGCGGCACAGCCGTGGGTGATCCCGGGACCGGCCGGCGAGGAGCGAACGGCAATCATCGCCGGCGTGACGGAGGGGCTGCTCGACGCCATGACGCGCGGGCGCGACGGCAGCGAACTGGTGCAGCTCTGTTCCGACGCGCTGACCAACCAGCTGCCGCATGACCGTCTCGAGCTGCTCGCCGCGGCCCCTGCGCCCGAATGCTGGACCCTCCTCGGCCGCGATCGCGTCGGGGCGCCCGGCCTGCGCCTCGACGCCGAAGCTGCCGATGCGATCGACGGGTTGGTGCATCACTTCGGCGCGCGCGAGCTGCTGCGAATCGGTGACCTGCGCACCATCGACCGCGTCTGGCCCGCGTCCTCCGATCAGCGGGGCGCCGAACGGATCCGCTCAGTGCTCGCGGCCAGGCTCGAGGTCGCGGGCGAGTTTGTCGGCTGGCTGGGACTCGCCAGCGAAACACCTGACTGGTTCCGTCCCGAAGATGAGCCTGTGGCGCGGCTGGGGGCTCGCATCCTCGCGGGTCGTGTCGCCGCGTGGCAAGCCAGGGCTGAACTCGCCGGAGTGTGGAACTAGGCGTGACCGCTCGGCGGTCCGTCAACCGGGAGGATGAACCAGAAGGTGCTACCCTTGCCGTGAATAGACTCGACGCCAATCTGCCCGCCATGCATCTCCACGAATCGTTTCGATAGCGCCAACCCGAGCCCGGTTCCCTGGGCCGCGCGCGTTGACGACGAGTCGACCTGCGAAAACTCCTGGAAGAGTCGCGGCATGTCTTCCGGCCGGATTCCGATGCCGGAGTCGGACACCGACACCCAGACCACGTCGCGCGTTTCGAGTCGTGAAGGCTCGCCGCTGCTGCTCGTGGAGACCGGCATCGGCGCGACGGTTCGCACCGCCGACACGGTGATCTTGCCGGCTTCCGGGGTGAACTTTGACGCGTTCGAGAGCAGGTTGAACAGCACCTGACGGATGCGCGTGCCATCAGCGAGAATCTCGAGCGAACTGTCGTCGCCCAGGTCGCTGGCGCATTCCTGGTGCTTTGCGGTCCGGAGTGACGCGGTATCGGCCACCGCTGCGGTGATGGCTTCGCGGACGTCGCATGGTGTCAGTGAAAGGACCATTCGACCCGCCTCGATCTTCGACAGGTCGAGCACCGAATTGATCAGACCGAGCAGGTGCTGCCCGTTGCGCAGGATCGCCTCGAGGAACTCGCGCTGCTGCGCCTCCAGCGGTCCGAGGCCCTCGGTGAGCAGCAGGTCGGAGAATCCGATGACGGCGTTGAGCGGAGTGCGCAATTCGTGCGACATGTTCGCCAGGAATTCGCTCTTGAGCTGCGTGACGCGCTGCAGCTCCTTGTTCTTGGCGGCAAGCATCCGCTCGTTGCGTCGGAGTTCCTCCAGCGATGCCGTGCGGTCGAGACCGAGCACCACCTGGTCGCCCAGCGTCTGCAGCAGCTGTCGATCGTGCTCCGAGAACGGACGGCCATCCTTGCGATTGTAGGCGCACACCGCGCCGACCACGAGTCCAGCGGAGCGCATCGGCACCATTGCCGCACTGCGCAGGCGTCCGGTGAGTTGCTCGTGCGGATGGTTGCGGGGATCCGCCTCCATGTTGTCGACCAGCACCGCCTCGTCGGAAATGATGACGTGACCCACCAGCGACCGATCGACCGGCACCAGCGAGCCCACGGCGGCGAGCAGCGGTCCCGCGCCCGCGACCACGCGAACGAAGCGCCCTTCTTCCACCATCAGCATGATCGCTCCGCCCTCGGCGTCGAGCAGTTCCGCCGCCGCCTGCGCTACCTGCCGATTGAGCGTCGGGAGATCGTTGCCGCCGAGCAACGCGGATGAGAGGTCGCGAAGCCGGTCGAGTTCCCGGTTGCGTCGCGCCGATGCGACCAGCGCCTGCTCCAGCGATTCATTCTGCCGCCGGGCGAATTCCCGCTCGCGCCTGAGGATCAGCAGGGTGACGAAGGAGGACGCCGCCGCGGCGGTGAGACCGAGGTCGCGATGCCCGGCGATGAGCAGCGCGACCGACAGCCAGAACAGCAGCAGCGTCAGCGAAACCAGCGTACCGGCCTTGAGACGAATGCCGCTCACTCGTCCACCGGAAGGAGGGCGCGAAATACGGTGGTGCCGTCGCGCAACATCGCCGCGAGATACGGACGGCAGAGTCCGCACTGCGCGCCGCATCCAGTCGCCTCGATCAAGCGCTCGAGGTCCCACTGGCGGGACCGCACCTCGGGCAGCAGGTCCGCAAACAGCACCTGTCTGCAGACGCAGCGATCAATGACGATGCGGTTCCTCCGGTCAGATCTTGTGGTATACGACGCGAGCCGCCTCTTCGCCGTCCTCCGCCGGATACACCTCGAAATCGGCAAAGAAATGCGGCGTCTCGGCCCGCAATATCGCGAGGATCCGGGCCGCGAGCCGGCGGATCTCCCGCTCCGCTCCCTCGCCGAGGCGAAGCTCCAGCATGCCGCGCCAGGCGCGGATATTTCCGCTCATGACGATCTTGGTTTCGGTGCCATTCGGCAGCACGGAACGCGCAGCCTCGCGCGCCAGTTTCCGGCGATGCACCTTGTCGGTCACCCAGACGTAGCGTTCCATCAGGCGATCGACCGCCTGGACATAGCCTCGCTGCGCCGCCTCCATCTGCGCGAGCCATTCTGCTTCGGCGGCGGCGTCGCCCTGGATCGCCGGTGGCATCACGAACGCAGCATCGGATTCGTCGACGTACCGCTGCGACAGCTGCGAGTATCCAAACCCGGCGCGGTGTCGCACCAGCTCGTGCGTGAGCGACCGCGATACGCCTTCGATCAGCAGCACATACACGGCGTGCTCGAAGACCGAGCCGTGACCCTGTTTCAGGATATTGGTGAGGTATTCAGCGGTCGTCCGATTGGCCGGATTCCGCTGGCTCATATAGCAAAGGCGACCGGCGAACTCCGCCAGCCGTTCGCCGTCGCTGCCGGGCTCGCGCCACTGCACGGCGAGCTGCGGCGGTTCGACGAATTGGGGGCGTGCAATCAGCGTGACCAGCGGCTCTCGGTACAGGCGCATGCCAGAAAGTAACCTGAGAACTATTGGCTCACGCTCCAGCGACTCGACGCCCACGAGGCGCTGCTTTCCACGCCGCTCAGGTAGCGTTCCGTCTCCCGGGGTATCGGCACTGCCGCGGCGCCGACCTTGAGGTGAGAGAGCGGATCGCTGCCGTCACTCAGGATCACGCCGGGATTGAACCGACCGGCGGGATCGAAGACTGACTTGACCGCGTGGAAGCAGGTCATCACGTCCTGACCATAGCAACGGAGGAGTAGTGCGGCGCGGAGCCGGCCGACGCCGTGTTCACCCGACGGCGTCCCGCCAAGGCGGATCACGGCCTCGCTCACGGCGTCGAATACCGCGCGGACCCTCTCCTCCCAGTCAATGTCGTTCAGGTTTGGCAACAGATTGACATGCACATGCCCGTCGCCCGCGTGGCCGAACATGACGGCGTCCATCCTCGCGCTCCGGGCCGAGGCATCCACGGCATCGAGGTAATCGGCAAGCCTGGCGACCGGCACGCAGCCGTCTTCGATCACCTGAAGCGAGCGGCGTCCATCCGAAAGTCCGGCAAGGATTGGCGATGCACCGTGACGGATGGCCCAGAGCCGGTCGATCTCGCCGTCGGTCGTTGCGCTGGCGACGTCGAGGGCAGTGTCCCGGACCGCGCGCACGGCCATGGCAACGCGCTCGCGAACCAGGGCGGGATCATCGTCCTCGAAGTCGGCGAGCAGCAACCCGGCTGCTCCGCCGTCAAGCCCGATCCCCTCGGATAGCTGCGCGGATCCGGCGATCAATTGCAGGAATGTCTGGTCGAGCAGTTCGAGTGTGGCAGGATCGCACGCACAGAGCGCTTCTATCGTTCGAGGCAGATCTGCCCGCCGGCGTACCGACACCCTGAGCGACGCGCGAAATGCCGGTATCGGCTCCAGCTCAACGGTCAGGTCGGTGATTACGCCGAGCGTTCCCTCCGACCCGACGACGATGTCGAGCAGTTCTCCATGCTCGAGATATCGATCGAGCGCATATCCCGCGCTGTTCTTCCGGGTTCGCGGAAAGCGTGCGGCGATCGTCGCCGCGTGGAGGCGCAGCAGCGGCTCCCCGGTTGCTTGCCACCGCGCGATCACCGGGTGGTCCGATGGCGGCTCCGCGCCGCGAATCAATTCGAGGGGGCCGTCCAACGTTTCGAGCACCAATCGTTGAATACATCGGCGAACACAACCGGTGCGCAAACTGTGAGTTCCGGCAGCGTTGGTTGATACCATGCCCCCCAACGTGGCCCATGCGGCACTCGATGGATCGACCGGAAAACGAAGCCCGTGCGGCGACGCGGCGCCGTTCAGTTCGGCGAGCGCCAACGACGGTGTGACGCGAGCCTGGCGCCTGGACGGGTCAATTTCGCAGCGCCCCTGATCGAGTGCCGTCAGATCCAGCAGGAGACCGCCGCTGACGTTATCCCCCGGCATCGCGCTTCCTGCGCCGCGCGGCGTGATTGTCAGTTCGCGTTCGCGCGACATGGCCATTAGCGCACGAAGTTCGCCCACCGAACCAGGTCGGCCGACCGCGGCCGGGATCATACGGTAGATCCCGGCGCCCTGGCTGTAGCGGTAACGGGTGGCGAGGTCGGTTCGAAGCTCCGGCGGTGGCATGCCGGAAAGATCGGTAGATTGCAGCCACGATGACCACCCCGCGAGCCGAGCTCATTCACATCGAGGTCGATCGCCGACTCGGCCATGAGTGGGACGAGTGGGATGGCAAGCCATTGCCCAATGCAGGCAACTTCGACGCTTCCCCTTGGCTCTTCTTCGCATGGGGAGCGGCGACGATGCTGGCCGCTATCGCCCTGGCGGCCGGGCTGCTCTATCTGCTTGCCCCGCGACTGCGAACGCTCAATGCATCGCTGCCGGCGATCGCGTGGTGGATCATTGCCATCGCCGCGGCCGGGTCACTGCTCTGGTGGGGACTGATCGGAGCGAGTTTCCTCGGTCGAGTCAATCTGTTGCCTGGATTCCTGGCGGAGAGTGGCGCGCTGCTGCCACTGATGCGGTTCACCTCGCGGCTTTCCGCCAGGTTCGAGCGGCGGGACCGGGTCGAGAATGCAGCGGTCAAGGTGTACAACCGGATGGCATTGCGT
>JBOHRY010000188.1:0-5430 GCA_050732955.1 Gemmatimonadales bacterium
CAATCTCGAGATCCGGAGCGGCGAGCTCTTCGGACTGCTCGGTCCCAATGGCGCGGGGAAGACCACGACGATGCGGATGATTGCCGGCATCCTCGCGCCCACGTCGGGAACGATCGAGATCGCCGGCGTCAACGTGATCCGGCGCCCCGTCCTCGCCAAGGCGAACCTCGGCTTCATTCCCGACCGTCCCTTCGTCTACGACAAGCTGACCGGTGCGGAGTTCCTGCGATTCACCGCGGCATTGTTCGGACAGGACGGCGCGGCCGTCGAACGCCGACTCGACGAGCTCCTGGAACTCTTCGAACTCACGCGATGGAAGAACGAACTCACCGAGTCGTACAGTCACGGCATGCGGCAAAAGCTGATCATCGCGAGCGCGCTGGTGCACCGGCCCAAGGTTATCGTCGTCGATGAGCCGATGATCGGACTCGATCCCAAGAGTGCCCGGCTTCTGAAGCAGATCTTCCGCAGCTTCGTGGCTCGCGGCGGCACGCTGCTCATGAGCACGCACACGCTGGAGATCGTCGAGGAGATGTGCGATCGCGTCGGCATCATCCGGCAGGGCGAGCTGGTCGCCAGCGGTACCATCGACGAGCTCCGGCGCAGCAACACCGACGGCGATACCGGCATCGAGGAATTGTTCCTCCGCCTCACCGGCGGACACGTGGATCACGACCTGGACGCCGTGCTTGGCTGACGCAGTCGCCGCTGCCGGCGGCCCGCCGCGACAGCCGTCGATGCTGGAACTCACCTCGCCCAAGTGGCGGAGTGCGTGGGCACGATTTCGCCGGCCAACCGACCCCGTCCGGGGACGCACGGTACTGCTCGGCATCGCGGGCGGCGTGTTCTTCCTGATCGCCTTCGCGATTTCGTGGCGCGTGGTGAACTATTTCAAGGGTGTGCCGGAGATCGGGCCGCTGCTGGCGAGCAAGATGCTGGGCATGGCATTGCTGGCCTTCCTCGGGATTCTGCTGCTCTCCAACCTGATCGGGTCGCTGTCGACATTCTTCCTGGCGCGTGATCTCGACATGCTCGTGGCCGCGCCGGTCGAGTGGGGACATTTCTACGTCGCGAAGCTGGCCGAGACCGTGATCCATGCTTCGTGGATGGTGGCGCTGCTGGCGCTGCCGCTGCTCGCCGCGTACGCGATCGTCTGGCACGGGGGACCGCTGTTCGTGCTGGTGGCCGCGGGCGCGCTGATCCCGCTCTTCGTGATCCCCGGCGTGCTCGGATCGGCGATCACGCTGATCCTGGTCAATGTGTTTCCGGCGCGACGCACGCGCGACATCCTGGGCCTGGTCACGGTGATCGCGGTGGGCGGCCTGGCAATGTTCATTCGGCTGGCCGGGCCCGAACAACTGGCCCGACCCGAGGGGTTCCAGAACCTGGTGGATTTCGTCGCAGTGCTGCGTGCGCCGTCCCATCCGTTGCTGCCGAGCGAATGGGCGCGCGCCATGATCATGAACTGGCTGACGCGGGTCGGCGACCCGCTGCCGATTGCGCTGCTCTGGACCACCGCGGCCGCGTTCGTCGTGATCGGCGGCAGTCTGCACCGGCGCTGGTACATCCAGGGATTCGCGCGCGCGCAGGAAGGCGCCGACCAGTTTGTCCGCGGAGCGCGCTGGGGGAATGCGGCGCGGCGCCTGCTCGTCGGCATGCCGGCCACGCGCCGCGAATTCATCCTCAAGGACCTGCGGGTGTTCTTTCGCGACAGCACGCAATGGAGCCAGCTGATCCTGCTGGCGGTGCTGGTGCCGGTGATGCTGCTCAACGTGCAGATGCTGCCGCTCTTCAGCGGCGAGCGTGTGCCGGTGGCCCTGGTGACGATCATCCTCTTCGTGACCCAGGGTTTGTCGGGATTCGTCATTGCCGGCACGGCGGAACGGCTGGTGTTCCCCGCCGTGTCGCTCGAGGGCCGGCAGCTCTGGCTGCTGCGATCGTCGCCGCTCGATCCCCGCGCGATGCTGCGCAGCAAGTACCTGGTCGGCGTCCTGCCGCTGCTGGTACTTGCCCTGGCGCTGACGATTACCACCAACCGCATTCTGCATGCGGGCGAGTTCATGATGATCGTGAGCGTCGGCACGGTGGTCGCGTACACGCTCGCCGTCGGCGGCCTCGCGCTGGGTGTCGGCACGCTCTTCCCGCAATTCGAAACCGAGAATGCGGCACAGATCGCGACGTCGTTTGGCGGCCTGGTCTTCATGCTGCTGGCCGTGACGTTGCTCGGCGCGGTCATCGTGCTCGAAGCACTGCCCGTGACAGAGACGCTCCGGGCGCACCAGGCCGGTGTGACAACCATGACGGTGTCGCCCTCGGGGTGGTTGGCGTTCGGTGTCGTGGCTCTGCTCTGCGCCATCGCCGGACTGCTGCCGCTGCACCTGGCACACCGGCGCCTCGCATCGCTCGAAGTCTGATGCGCTAACCTGCACCGCATCGCGCCCGCGCGGCCCGCGCGGCAAGCTCGATCCTCCCCAGACTGCGGCTGCGACCGGCACCTTCGCCGGTTTGCGGCCGCTGGTTCATTTCCGGGAGGTGTATCGATGTGCCGTCGGATCCTGCTGCTGGTCGTTGGAGCGTGCACGGTGCTCGCGTGCTCCGACCATTCGGTTCCCACCATTTCGTCCGCTGCTCCGGCCACCGCCGCGGCCGCTCTCACCGGTGCGCCCCGGGCGGCGCGCGAACGCCTGGCACAACTCCTGGCGATCGCCCTCGGCGACTCCTCCACGCGCGCCGCCGTCAAGCGACGACTCGATGCGTCCACCGCACCGGAAGGGAAGCTGCAGTTCCAGACTCTGGTCAGCGAGGACCAGAGTGCCATGCTGGCGTCGCTGGTGCGCGCCGGCACCACCAGTGCAGCCGATCTTCTCGCGCAGCTCGACGCTGCGCGCGGCCTGGAACTATACCTGCCGGTGGCGGCGCAGCGATCGGCGTGGAACGGCGACGCCAACTTCCTGGTCGGCACCATTGGCAGCGACAGTGAGACGCCGGTCGGCTTCGACTCGCGAGGCACCAGGTTGCGGCTCGACCCCAGACGCCCGCCGAGCCTCGCGGTCCTGGCACTCGTCCCGCAAGAGACCGATTTCAGCGGCAACGGTGCCAGCCACATGGTGAGTTGCGGCGATTCGTGCGGCGGCAGTAGTGGCGGCGGTGGCGGGTCCATTGGCCATGCGACCAACTCCGCAGTGCCGGGTCTCTATCTGATCCAGAGTCACTTTACCGATTACTTCGAAAGCTGGCTCAAGGGGAATCCCGAGTTCGAGTTCCACGTCTATGGACTCGGCGACAACGGCACGTCGGTTCAACTCACGTGCACCGGCGAACACGCCGTCGGCCCCTATCAGTGGAATCAGGACCAGCTCGACTGGACCGGCTCGGTGATGCTGCTGTCAGACGCCGACTACAACGCCTATCAGGCCAAGCACCGGGGGGCGCCGATCCGGATCGTGGCATGGGAGGACGACGACGAGGCATGCGTGGATCACGTGGATGTTCCCGGCGTGTCCTCGCTGATCACCGCCGTCGATAACGCCTACAAGGCGGTGACCAGCGGCAAGATCGATCCCTGGTACGTGCGCGGCATTCACTCGGCGTCGTCGATCTTCTCGCTGATCACCGCGCTCCACAATGTCATCCTGACCAATGACGACTTCATCGGCAATGCCGTGGAGGGCACCATCACTGGTGATGCGCCCAACGGGTCGAACTGGGTGCTCAAGACGAACGGTACGATCACGACGGGATGGTTCACGACGGCGCGAATTCCCGTACCGTAGTGCGAAAGGAAGGATGGCGAGCGAGCGGGAACGCCCTGCTCGCTCGCTAGTCCTCCGCGGCGACGCGCTGCCCACACCCCGGGCAGAAGATCGCGTCGGCGGGCACGGCGAAGCCACACGCGCGGCACGTCCCGGTATCGGTCACCAGACCGGCACCACACTCGTTGCAGAACCGGGCGTCAGCATTGGTGCGCGGACCATGGCGCAGGCAGCGCACGCCAGCCGGCGCGGCGTCCATCGCTGCTACCGCGGCGGCGGTATACCGGGAATGCAGCGCCGCGTAATCCGCGTCCGAAAGCTTGCCGGTCGCGCGATCGAATTCGATTTCCTTGAGCGCGAGGAGCGCGATCCCGCGCGGAGTCTCTTCCGGATCGGGTGGGTCGGTATCGATCGGGGGTGCGGCATCGGGGGATACCATCGGCTGCAGCACCAGCCAGAGCAGCACTGCGCCGACGACGCCGGCGGCGACGGCCTCGAGCAACATCAGGAGTCGACGTCGTCGAGCGCCCGCCGGAGCCGCTCGAGCTGCTCAGGATCGGGCGGCGCGGCCGATAGCGGCGTGCTCGCGCTGCCGGCGGCAACCGCTTCGATTCGATGCCGCGTGAGCCACGCCACGAGGACCAGTCCGAATGCCGTCACCGTCAGTCCCGGCACCAGGTACCCCGCCAGGTTGAATCCGCGTGCCGCGGGCGCCATCAGCACCGTCTCGCCGTAGCGATCGACGAACGACTGGATGATCCGGTCAGGCGGATCGCCATGCTGAACACCGGTTACGACAACCTTGTGCATCGCCGGGGAGTAGGTGCAGGAAAAATCGGTGGTCCGGCAGGTGTAGACGTCGAGGGTGCAACCGCAGGTGCAGCGGAGGCGTCGCTCGATCGCGATGACGCCCGGGTCGTTGTCGAGTGGACCGAGCGCGGCCGCGCGCGGACCGATCGGATTGGGAAGCGTGTCGGCCGCGTTCCCCGGCGATCGCCCCTGCGACGACACCCCCGGTTGCTGGCCCACGACGAGCAAGGCAGGTACCGACGCCGCACGTCGGAGAAAGCCGCGGCGCGACAGCATCATTCCGCCACCCCGGCGAGTGGAACGCCGTAGCCGGCCTGCGCCACGGCTTTGCGGCGCATGGTGCGCACCTGCGGTCCGCCGGGCCACATCGTGATCAATCCGCCCAGGGTGAGCACCACGGCGCCGATCCAGAACCAGCTCACCAGGGGATTGATCATGACCGTAAAGCGTGCGCGTTCGGTTCCGTCCGGCGAACCGGCGTACACCACGTACAAGTCCTCCTGGAGGTTGCTGTGAATGCCGACCTCGTTGGACGGTTCGAATGTGGGATTGCCGAACGAATCGAGATACTGTCGTTGTTCGGAGGTGATCCGGGTGAACGGCTTGCCGTCGCGCCGGACATCGAGCGCGGCAGCCGACACCTGACGATTGAGCCGCTCGTACTGCGACACGCCGAGGTGCGTCAGCTGATAGGTATGGCCGAACGGCGAGCGAATCGAATCAGTCGCGCCGGGAGCCAGGACGATCTCCTTCTTCACCTTGAACGCCAATCCGGTGAACGCCACGAAATAGATCACGACCCCGACGTGGACGATGTAGCCGCCGTATCGCCGCCGATTGCGCGAGATGAGATGTGCCAGTCCCTGAA
>JBOHRY010000189.1:0-7366 GCA_050732955.1 Gemmatimonadales bacterium
GATCGGCCACGACAAGGGAGCGTCCCCGGTGCGCGCCGAGGTCCAGTGCTGTGGCAGCGATCCAGGAATCGAGCACAGGCGAAATTGGCGGCGCGCCCGCCGCCGCTGGCGGCGTGCTCGCGGGAGCGATCGCCCGGAGGATTGCTGCTGCGATGGCCGGCATCTTCAGCGGACTCGCTGCGATGCGCTGTCGTGCCAGCGTTCCGGTGGGCGACGGAGCGGTTTCCGCGACGTACCAGCTGGTCTGTTCGCCGCTCCGGCGCCGGTCGGCGTAGTCACGTGAATACCGCAAGTGAAACGGTCCGCTCGCCAGCAGGTCTGCGCCCAGCGACACAATCACCTCGGCCTGCCTCAGATCCAATTGCGGCAGGAGCGGACGACCAAACGACGCGCGGGCGGCCGCGAGCTCATCATTGCTTGCGAGCGACGCATGGAAATAGACGCGGGCTTCCGGATACTCGGTGCGGAATCGATCGAGCAGTGCCGCGAGCATGGGAGACGATGTCGGTTCCAGCAGCAGTCGAAGTCCGGCACCTCTCGCGCCTGCCCGGCGATGTAATGCAGCGGGCGAGAACGCCTCGCGCAGCGCATCCCAGGTGCTGCCGCGTCCGCCGTGACGAACCTGCCGCGCCCGATCGGGATCGTAAAGCGACAGCAACGAGGCCTGCTCGAAGATTCCCGCGGCGCCGCGGCTCGCGGGATGATCCGGGTTGCCTTCGATCTTGACCGGCCGGCCATCGCGGCTCTCGACCAGAAGTCCGGTCGCGTAACCGTCGAGCGTCATCGCCGTGGCGAAATGCCGTGCGCTGCCGGGCGGCGCATCGGGCGGTGTCCCGACATACGGCAGTATCTCGTCGGCGGGGGCGCGCACGCATCCGCTCAAGCCGGCGAGTGCCATGCTCGCACCAAGCAGCTTCACGAAGTCGCGGCGCGACCACTCGCTGGATAGGAGCGGCTCGGGATGATCAGTCATGGCCCGTCATCGATGACATGTCGAGCAATTGGTCAACCGGCGGACCCGGTACTCGACAGCCAGGGCACGGCCGAGCGAATCCGGCGGTCCCGGAGCTCGCCAGCCCATCACGGTCACGGAGTCGCGCGGCCGGAGGTATGGCGCGGGATCGCGGTGGCACGCCACGCACCACTGCATCGTCAGCGGTGCCGACTGCTGCACCACCGGCATCAGGTCCACGCGACCATGGCATACCTCGCAGCCCACGCCGTGGGTGACATGCATCGAATGATCGAAGTAGACGAATCCGGGGAGCTCGGAGACCCGCCGCCAGGGAATCGGTCGGCCCGTCGCGGCGCTCCGGCGAACGGCGCTGAACGCGGTACTCGCCAGCCACGTCTGGTTGTGGCAGACGATGCACTGGTTGGTAGTTGGCAGTCCGGCGTACGGCGTCCGTTCGACGCCGGCGTGGCAGAACCGGCAATCGATGTGCAGCCCCGTTACATGAATGCCGTGATCGAAAGGTACCGGTTGCACGATGTGAAGCCGCTGGCCGCGCGCCGTTGAACTGCGTACCCAGTACATCGCGGCGATCGGCGCACTCACGCCGACGATCAGCGCCGCGGCCAACGCCGCGCGAGCGATCGGCGTGGCGTGCGGGGCGAAGAGCGCGGGCATCGATCCGGTCTCTCGCTCAACGCAGCTGGCGAAGGTATGCGGCCATCTCCCGCAGCTGACTGCCGGAGAACTCGCGTAACGACGGCATCGTGGTGCCGGGCTTCAGGCGCTCGGCGTCGGTGATCCACGCTTCCATGCTGGCCGCGTTGTTAGGGAGGAGCCCGGCCGCCAGCGTCTGCCGCGAACCGATATGCGTCAGGTCCGGACCGATCGCACCGCGCGCTGCCGTGCCGCGTATGGTGTGACACGCGGCGCACGGCCCGCCCGTGACGGCCAGCATCCCATCCCGCGAAGCGGAATCGTCGGGCGCGACGGCATCCGAGCGTTCGCGCGCGGCCCATGCTTCGAAGCTCGCCGAATCGTCCGCGACCACCATGAATCCCATGTGCGCGTGCTGCAAGCCGCAAAACTCGGCGCACTCGCCGCGGTACACGCCCGGACGCGACGCCGTGAAGCGGACTTCGTTGGTATCACCGGGGATGAGATCGATCTTGCCGTGCAGCGCCGGAACCCAGAAGCTGTGAATCACGTCCGCCGAATTGAGGATCACACGGACCGGTCGCCCGACCGGAACATGGATTTCGTTGGCGGTGTGAAACACGATGTTTCCCGACGCATCGAGATACTCAACATCCCACCACCACTGATGTCCGATGACCCGGAACGTGATCGCCCGCGAGCGATCCATCGGGTACTCGCGCATGGCGCCCAGGGCGGCGATGAACGTCGCCAGCAGGATGGCCGACGGAACGATGGCGCCGCCGACCAGCACTGGGCGTGAACTGACGTTCGCGAGATCGATGCTTTGAGCCTCGCCGCGGTGCCGTCGAATGGCAGCCATGAGGATGACCACGACGGCGACGAAGACGATCGCCGCGACGAGCACGAGGATCCGGGTCAGCTCGGCGAGCCGGGAACTTTCCGGGGTTGCGGGATCCAGCGTCGACAGGACGCCGTGGCAACCAGCCAGAAGCAGAGTCACCGAGACCGTGATCGCGAATCGTGCGCGCCGCCGCTTCATCAGCGCACCGTGTACAGGTAGGCGGCCATGTCGCGGGCGGTCGGCTCGTCAATACCGAGATTGGGCATCGCGTTACCCGGCGCCACCGACTGCGGATCACGGATCCAGCGCACCAGGTTATCGAGCGTGTTGGGAAGATATCCCGCGATGATCGCCTGATCGCGCAGCCGTGCCAGCACCGGGCCGACTCTGCCATGCGCGTTGCTGACTCCGGTAATCTCGTGACACGCGCCGCAGCTGTACCGCTGCAACGCCAGCCGGCCGCGAACCGGATCGCCGGCATCGTGGCCAGTCGCACCGCGGCCGTGACAGGCTATGGCGCAGACGACAAGCAGCAACCAGTGCCGCTTCATGCTTACCTCCGTCATCGGACGCGCTCGCAGACTCGAACTGTGAGCGTCGCCAGTACGAACAGCGCAATCCCGGCGAGGAACAGAGAACTCGCCAGCAGGCCGCTCACCGCCATGAACCGGGCGCGGCCGATCGGTGTGGTCGACTCGACGGCGGGATGGTTCGCGGGCGTCTCGCGCGTCGATCGGCTGGCGCGGCGTACGTCACGGACATTGGTGACTGCTGCGGCCCAGCCGGCGGCACCCAGCACCATCGTCGCGATCAGGACCGCCAGGCTCCCCATTGCGACGCTCGGCTGATCGAGGGCGCAATGACGCCCGGCCAGCGCGTACCCGGCGACTTCCGCGATCGACCACGCCGCCGGAGCCGCCGTCAGGCCAAACCAGAGGCGCGCCGCGGATGGCATCTACATCAGCCTCGGCGAGAGGTAGAGCGTGGCGACGATCACCAGCCAGACCAGGTCGACGAAGTGCCAATAGAGCGCCACGATCGCCACGCCCGAACGGTGATGCGCGTCGAAATGCCCTCGCAACGCCGCGAGCAGGGTGAAGCCCAGCAGCAACAGGCCGAAGCTCACGTGCGCGCCATGGATGCCGGTGATGACGTAGAACAACGAGGCGTACGCGTGCGTCTGCGGCAGGACCAGTCGCAGTTTGTCATGGTACTCATGGACGAACAGTCCCAGGAAGATCACGCCGAGCACGATCGCGGTCGCGAGTCCGGCAATGAGTTGCCAGCGGCGATTGCGCGCGACGCCGTGCTCGGCCCACGCCATGGCGCCGCTGCTGCTCAGCAGCGCCACGGTCATCGCCATCGGGATTTCCAGCTCGGGGGACTGGATTCCCGCCGGGGGCCAAGTGGCACTTCGCATGGCGAGGTAGAAGTACGCCGTGATCAGCACCGCGAACAGCGAGGCCTCGGTGGCGCACACGCACACCATCGCCCACCACCCGGTTTCGCGCGACGGAACCGGGGTGGCGGGGAGCAGCGGCGCGGCCGGGACCGCGGTCATGCTTCGGTCTCCAGCGGATGGGCGTGCACCGGCCACATCCAGCGAGCCATCGCCAGCAGGGTCAGCACCGCGCCGAAGACGATCACCCAGACGTTCCTGACCAGCAGGCCGGCCGAGAGCGCCAGGAGCGTGAGCGACGCAACCAGCGCCCAGACGTTCTGCTTCGGCAATTCGACCAGCGCCTCGAGATGGGCGTCGAGTGGCGTCGTGCGCGGGGTGAGACGCCGCTGGTCATAGGCAGGCCCGCCCCTGACGGCGCTCTCCCAGAGCGGATGCGCGCCGTACACGACCGGCATGCGTGCAAAGTTGTACGGTGCCGGTGGCGACGCCGCGGCCCATTCGAGTGTCCCGGCGTCCCACGGATTCGCGCCCGCCTGCTGTCCGCTGCGCCGGCTCTGCACGATATTGAACAGCGTGATCAGGATTCCCGCGGTGAAGACGATCGCTCCGACGGTCGAGACCATGTTCACGGTGTCGAGTCCGAGCCCCGGCAGATAGGTGTATACCCGTCGAGCCATCCCGAGGAGTCCGGCGATGTGCATCGGGAAGAAGGCGAGATTGAATCCCGCGAACATCACCCAGAACGAGACGCGGCCGCGAGCCTCGTCGAGCATCCGTCCGGTGAACTTGGGGAACCAGTAGTACAGCGCCGCGAATGCGCCGAAGAGCGACCCGCCGGCGAGCACGTAATGCAGATGCGCGACCACGAAATACGTGTCGTGCCCCTGCCAGTCGAAGGGAACCACCGCGGTCATCACGCCGCTGATCCCGCCAATGACGAACTGGACGATGAATCCGAGCGCGAAGAGCATCGGTGTCTTGAGGACCACCCGGCCGTACCACATCGTCGCGATCCACGCGAAGATCTGCACCGCGCTCGGGATCGACACCACCATGCTGCCCGCGCTGAAGAAAGACACCGAGACCTGCGGCAGCCCGGTCACGAACATGTGGTGTACCCAGACGCCAAACCCGGCCAGGCCGGTGGCCACCGTCGCCAGCGCCACGTAGTTATGTCCCACCATCGGGCGGCGGGAAAAAACCGGGATGATCATCGAGAGCATGCCCGTGGCGGGCAGGAACACGATGTACACCCACGGATGACCGAAGACCCAGAAGAGGTGCTGCCAGAGCAGCGGCGTGCCGCCCCAGTGCGGATCGAAGAAGACGAAATGCCAGCGTCGCTCCAGTTCCAGGAAGAGCAGCGCCACGGTGAGCGCCGGCATCGCAAACACGACTGCCACGGAGGTCGTGAGCGAACTCCACAGGAAGAGCGGCATGCGGTCGATCGACATGCCGGGAGCGCGCAACTTGACGATGGTCACGATGAGATTGATCGATCCGACCGTCGTGGCGACACCGAGAAAGAGCAGCCCGATCGCGTAGAAATCGATGTTGTACCCGGTATCGTACGGCAGGGCCGTGAGCGGCGTGTAGTTGAACCATCCGCCATCCGGTGCCTGCCCGATGACGAATGATGCGTACAGCAGCACGCCGGCGAGAAGGAAGACGTAATAGCTGAAGGTGTTGAGTCGGGGAAACGCGAGCTCTCTCGCTCCGATCAGCAGCGGCGTCAGGTAGAAGGAAAATCCCGACAGGAGCGGCTGCATCACCAGGAACATCATGGTGGTGCCGTGCATGGTGAACAGCTGGTTGTAGGCCTCGGGGGAGAGCAGCCGTGCTTCAGGTCGCGCCAGTTGCAGGCGCATCACCAGCGCCTCGATCCCTCCCAGTGCCAGGAAGACGCAGGATGTAACGATGTAGCGGACGCCGAGCTGCTTGTGATCGACCGTGGTCAGCCACGCCAGCCAGTTGCGCGGCAGCTCCCAGAGGTCGGTAAGCCGGTGCACTCCATCGGGCTCGTGCGCCAGTTGAAGGGCAAGCGGGCGGGGATCGGCGTTGTCGATTGTCGGGGCAGTTGCCGTCATGGACGGCGACCCGCCATTGGGTAGATCATCAGCGGTAGGGACGTCTCAGAACAGAGGCGTTACACGCGCCCCGTCTGGGACGGTTGACTGTGCCGGCGAATCGCTGACCTTCCATTCATGCGCCTTCACACCGTGCCATTGCTGGTTGGTCTGCTCGCTGCTTGCCAGTCCCGGGCCGCGCGCCCCGTCCCCGCGAATATCGATGGCCCGCGCCGACTCCCGACTGGCGCGATGCTGGATCCCGTCGGGTCGAGTTTCGACGTCGGGGCGTATCCGTTCGCGATGGTGAGCGCACCGGAGCGCGATCGCATCGTGCTGCTGTTGGCCGGATTCGGCGCCAATGGCATTCAGGTGGTGCAGACGACGACGGGTCGTGTCCTGCAGACGGTCCGACAGCCGGCGGCATTCGGCGGACTCACCTTCGATACCGCGCGTCGCGAACTGTATGTCTCGGGCGGCAACCGCGACCTGATCTATTGTTACGACTGGCGCGACGGTGCGGCGACGCTGCGTGACTCACTGGTGCTCGAGGCGCGCACGCCACGGCAGGACGGCGTGCGGTACCCGGCCGGGATCGCGCTCTCACCGGACGGACGCCGGCTCTATGTCGCGGAGAATCTCGACGATTCACTGGCGGTGATCGATCTGGCGTCGAAGCGAGTAGTGCAGCGCGTCGCGGCCGGCCGCTATCCGTACGGCGTCGTCACGTCCCCTGACGGGAACGTGTATGTCAGCACCTGGGGAAGCTTCGAGGTGCGGCGCTGGCGACCGGGCTCGGATGGACTGGAACTGGTCGCCACGATCCACGTCGCGCGGCACCCATCCGCCATGCTGCTCAACGGCGATGGCACCCGTCTGTTCGTGGCGTCCGCCAGCACCGATCGCATCAGTGTGATCGACCCGCGCGTCAACGCCGTTGTGGGCGAGCTCGCCGATACCGTCGCCGGGAGCAGTGGCGAAGGGAGCACTCCCAATGCGCTGGCGCTCTCGCCCGACGGCCGCCGTCTCTTCGTTGCCGAAGCCGACAACAACGCCGTGGCGCTGTTCGAGCTCGGCGCGGCCACCGCCGGAACTACCGCTGCTGCAGGCGGCGATCGCCTGCTCGGACGGATCCCGGTGCAGTGGTATCCGGCTGCGCTCGTCGTGCAGGGCGATACGCTGCTGGTCGCCAATGCGAAGGGCCGCGGCGACGCTCCCAATGCGTCCAACGGGCCGGGACCCGGCGCAGGCCCCGCTCGGGTGCCGACCGATTCTGGCTATACGCTCGGGCAGTTGCGTGGCACGGTTTCCGTCATTCCGCTGGCCGGCATCGATCTCGCCAATACTTCCGCGCGCGTCGCGCGCGCCAATGGCTGGAACCGCGAAGCGGAACGCGCCGCCTATCCGCCATTCGCGCACGTCATCTACGTCATCAAGGAGAATCG
>JBOHRY010000190.1:0-13168 GCA_050732955.1 Gemmatimonadales bacterium
TACCCCGATCCCGTCTCGCCACTCGAACGGGAGATGTTCGCAGGCGTGGTGAAGGAGGAGTGCGCCAAGCCGTTGCCTCCGGTGCATCGCGTCGATGCCGACCGGTTGCATGAGCGCCTGCTCGTGATGTCGTGGTTCCGCACCCACCCCGAGGCGTGGCGACGAACCAATCCGCTGGAACAAGCGACGCAGTGAAGCTCAGCCCCTCGGGCTGGCTGGACATCACGTCCGCTTGAGGTGATCCGCCAGGCGAAGTGCAAGGGCGAGGATCGTCAGCATCGGGTTGGCGACACCCGCGGTTGGAAAGACCGACGCGCCCACCACGTACAGATTGCCCAAGCCGTAAACACGGAGGTCGGGATCCACCACGCCGTAGCGCGGATCCGCGTGCATCCGCGTCGTGCCGGCATGATGATGGACGTCGGGATCGACCGGCTCGTCCGCGCGAGACTGCAGCGCTCCTGCTCGAGAATCATTGAACGCCTGGATCATCGCGGTCACCATGCGCCGCCGGTTCGCTTCGTCCGCCTCGCGCCACGCCCAGTGCACTGCGGTGCGGCGCATGCCCAGGCGGTCGCGAAGCTCCGAGAGCACGAGGCGATTGTCGGGATGCGGCGCCTGCTCGAGGTCGAGCAACGCCCGGTATGCCGTGGTCGGCGCTCCGCCGATGCGGCGGCGCACGCGCTTGGCGATACGGGTCAACCGCCGCTCCGGCGCGGGAAAGATCCGGAGCGATGCATTCCAGAGGCGGCCGTTTCGTAGCATGCCGTCCGAGCAACCGATCCGTCCGATCGCCGCCGCGCGCGCGCCGATACCGAACGGCGCGTAATATCCCGGGTCCGGCGAAAGCGCCGGGTGCCGGGAAGCGAGCCTGAGCGAGTGGTCGATCGGATGCTCCATCAGTCCCCGTCCGAGCCAGCCATCGCCGGCACCGCCATGTACGCCGGACTCGAGCATGAGGCGCGCGTTCTCGATGGCGCCTGCCGCCGCGATGTAGCAATTGGCACGCACGCTCCCGCCAGTTCCCGACAACGTCGTCCACCGCGCCGCCGTGATTCCGGTTTCGCGGGCGCCGGCCAGTTCCGTGACGGTCGCGTTGCGGATCAGCATCACGCGTTCGTGCCGGCGCAGCACGTCGGGAATCGTGCGGCGAAAGAGGACCGCTGGACCCCAGAGATAGAGGCTGCTGTCGAGCCCATCCGGAAGGAACGGCAGACGAGGATGATCGGCGTCACCACGTGCAAGCGCGTCAGCGTCGGCATCAGCGAAGCCTAGCAACACGCGAGCGTCGCGATACCAGGGATCGAGTGCTTCCCGCGTGAATGGCCAACCGCTCCACGGCAGTTCGTCGCGCCGCTCGAAATCGATCGGATCGAGTGCCACGTACTTGGCGCCGGCGAGACCGCCGCGGATCGTGTTC
This sequence comes from Gemmatimonadales bacterium, assembly GCA_050732955.1. Lineage (GTDB taxonomy): Bacteria > Gemmatimonadota > Gemmatimonadetes > Gemmatimonadales > GWC2-71-9 > Palsa-1233. The sequence goes on from JBOHRY010000190.1 coordinate 1,421, forward strand.
CACAGCGCGGCAGTGCCTCCGATGGCGCGGGCGCGCGAGCCCCGGAGGTTGAGCGGCGCGCCTTCGGTGGCACCGGCATTCAGACCGCCCGGATCTCCGGCCTCCTCACTGCCGCTCTCAAGCAACACAATGCGGCGTCCGCTCTCGGCGAGCGCGCGCGCAACGGTCAGACCCGCCGGACCTGCACCAACGATGCAGACATCGGCGGTGTGCTCGGATATTCCATCCGCAGTCAGGGCATCGAGTTCCATCGTCGGCTCGGTCTGGGTCTCATGGAGGGCGCGGAACTTGCGAGCCCGCAGTTGGACGGCGAGTCTTAGCTGATTGGCAGCCGCTCGATCTCATTTCCCGGAGCCCGCGTTGCCCGCTACACCCAAGGTACTGATGCTGGCCATGGATGCGGCAACGCCGTCGTTGCTGCGGCAATGGACCGATGACGGCACGCTGCCCAACCTAGCGCGCTTCCGTCGTGACGCGCTTGTGCTGGATGTGGCGGGACCGCTGGGACTCGAAGTGGCGTCGACGTGGCCCACGTTCATCAGCGGCCAGGGCCCGGGCGAACACGGCGTCAGCTGGATTGATTGGGTCATCCCCGGGACGTATCGCGAGCAGCGCATGCGCGGCGACGACTTTGCGCACGTGACACCCTTCTGGAAGGCGCTGAGCGACGCAGGCAAGCGCGTCGCAGTGTTCGATGTACCATTCGCTCCGCTCGCCAAGCAGATCAACGGAATGCAGATAACCGCGTGGGGCGCACACGAGGGCGTCTTCGGCTTCAGTACTACGCCGCGGACCCTGAAGCGAAGGATCCAGCAGACCTGGGGCGAGTACCCGGTACCACTCGCGTGCGAGACAACCCGGATCTCGGCCGACGAATATCGCCGTATGGCCGACACGCTGATCGGCGGCATCACCACGCGCGGCACGATGACTCGCGAACTGCTGGCGGACCGCAGCTGGGATTTCGCCGTGCAGGTGTTCACCGAACTGCATTGCGCCGGGCATCTACTCTGGCACTACCACGATCCTTCCTATCCGGGAGCCGATCCAGCCGGGATCGCGCGATACGGCGACCTGCTCCGCGAGGTGTACGTCGCAACCGACGCCGCCATTGGTACGATCCTCGCCGGCACCGGCCCGGAAACCACGGTGCTGATCGGATCGTTGCACGGCATGGAGCATACCTGCGGGACGAGTCTGCTGCTGCCGCACATGCTCGAGGGAATCGGTGCGCTCCGTCGCGCGTCAACGGCGACGGCGGCGGAGACCAGACGCACGCCGGCGCGTCAGCGCGAACTACGCGGCCTGATGCGGAAGGTCTACCGTCTGGTCCCCCCGCGCGCGCGCGTTGCCTTCTACGAAACGCGCCAGCGAATCAATCAGCACTGGCTCCGGCGCGGCGCGCCGATCGACATCGAACCGTCCGAGACGCGCGCCTTCCAGCTCGGCTTCGGCGCAGGCTCCAGTTTCTCAGGTATCCGGCTGAACATCCGTGGGCGGGAACCGGAGGGTGTGCTCGAGCCTGGTACCCACGTTGACCGCTATTGCGATGAGCTGCGCCAAGGTTTGTGCGCGTTTACCGATCCGGAGTCAGGTGAGCGGCTGGTACGCCGGGTGCTGCGCACGGCGGACCTCTATCCCGGCCCGCGGACCGACCAGCTGCCCGATCTGCTGGTCGAATGGCAGTACGATCCTGCCCGCGGCACCACGGCGGTGGGCAGCGGCGCGGGCGGCGTCTGGCGCGGCTTCTCCGAGAAGACCGGCACGATCGAACACTCGAACGGATCGGGACGCACCGGCTCGCATCGACTGCAAGGGTTGCTGTTTGTGCGCGGGCCGGGCATCCAGGCGGGCGAGGTCGAGCGAGTGATTCCAACCGTGGATTTCGCGCCGACCATCATGCGGATCCTCGGCCACGAATACGCCGCGGGGAGCGGGCAGTTGATCGGGGAACTGCTGCCGCGCCGCCCGTGAGACGCTTGTGGTGAAGCAGCGCATCGCTGTCATGGTTCCCTTTTACCGCGCCGATCGGTGGTTTCCCGAGGCGCTGGCGTCGGTGCTGGCGCAGACGCGTGTGCCGGATGAGATCATCATCGTCGACGACGGCAGTCCCGCGGGCGAGTCGCGATCGCTTGAGAACCTGCCGGCGGGTGTTCGCCTGATCCGCCTGGCGCGGAACTCCGGCATCGGCGCTGCCCGCCAGGCCGGGACCGCAGCGGCAACAGCGGAGATCGTGGCGTATCTCGATGCGGACGACTGGTGGGAACCCGACCATCTCGCGGCCGCGGAGGCGCTGCTCCATCGTTATCCCACAGCGCCGGGGGCGTACACCGATATCGCCAAGCGGTACCTGGATGGACGACGGATCGAGTGCAGCGACAAGCCGGCGATGCTCGACGTTCGCGAGGCAATCGTTCGATCCCACATCCTCACGTGCGGGCTCATCGTCCGCCGTGCCGCCATCGAATCGATCGGCGGTTGGCGCCAGGATCCGATGGTGGTCGAGGACTGGGATTTCGAGGTACGCCTGCTCGATGCCTGCGGATCGATACCGCTGGTGCCCGGGTTGGTCGCCAATTACCGGGTCGGCAACCCCGAGAGCACCAATGCGCAGCACTGGTTGACGCTTCGAAAATGGCGACGTACCCTGAAGCTCAATCGGGAGATTGTGGAGCGGCATTTCGGTCGCGGCGCTCCCCGTCGGCGCTGGGCCCAGGCCTTTGCGGACCGGAAGCACCGTGCCGGCGGGCTTCGCGGGTTCGGGTACGGCATCGTGGCGCGGGCACTCGGCCCGCCGCTGCGGGAGGAGTATGCCCTGTGAATGAGCCGGTTGGTCGCCTCCGGACCGCGGCAGTCATCACGTTCTACCGCGACGACCGGTTCTTTCCGGAGGCGCTGGCCTCGGTGCTGGCACAGACGCGACCAGCCGACGAGATCATCGTCGTGGACGATGCGACGCCGGCGGGGTACGCCGAGACGCTCCGCGTCCTCGATCCCCGGGTGAAGCTCATCCGGCACACGCACAACCGCGGGCCGGGCGCGGCTCGCCAGACCGGCGCCGACGCTAGCACTTCAGAATTGATCGCCTATCTCGACGCCGACGACGTGTGGCTCCCGACCAAGTTGCAGCGCCAGCTCGACCTGCTGCAGCGCGAACCCGATGCCGATGCAATCCATACTGCGCTGGTCACGGTGCGTGCGGACGGCCGCGAAAGCGTCTATCTCGACAAGCCACGGGTGCTGGATCTAGTGACCGAACTGAAGAAGAACCAGATGCTCCCGTCAGCGCTGATGATCCGGCGCTCGGCTCTCGCCTCGGTGGGCGGATGGTCTCCCGACCAGAAGCTGATGGAGGACTGGGACCTCGGCACCCGGTTGGTGGCGGCCGGGAAACGAGTGGTATTTCTCCCGGAGCCGCTGGTGCGCTTCCGGCGCGTCGGGCAAGGCAATCTCTCGAGCCGCGGCTGGCTGCATCTCGGGATCCTGTTACGTACCATGTGGCACCATCGCGAACTCTATCGGCGAGAGCTCGGCCTGCGGCGTACCGTGGGAGTGGCGGCGACACTGATCCGCCACGAGGGATTTCGCCGCGGCGGAGTCTCGGGGCGAGCGCTCCGCGTCGCGGGCCGCGCCATCGCCGTCGTCGCGCCGCGCGGCTGATCGCGACGAAGAGGCTCAGTCTTCGTCCGCCGCGGTCAGCGCCAGAAGTCTCCCGCGCGGCGGAATTCCCGCTTCCAGTTCGATGATCCCCACCGACGCCGGAATGTCGAATCGGCGCGCCCCCGCACTTCCCGGATTGATCACGGTCACGACCAGGTCCACGACCGTGAGCAGCGGCCGGTGGGTATGACCGAACGCGATGATGTCGGCCTCGGGATAGGCGTCGTGCAAGTCGTCGGGCTTGATGTCGCGGCCGAACTGGTCGCCGTGCGTGACCACGACGTTGAAATGGTCGAGCTCGAGCCGTGCGACTCGCGGCAGGCGCCGGCGAAGCTCCCCGGAATCCGTGTTGCCGTAGACGGCCGCGACGGGAGCGATCGCGGCAAGCTTCTCGAGAATCGCCGCATCGCCAACGTCGCCGGCGTGCAGGATCTGGTCGACCTCTTCGAACGCGTCGAAGACCTCAGGTCGCAGCAGCCCGTGCGTATCGCTGATAATGCCGATCCGCACGGTCAGCCATTCCAGCGCGGAGCAAGCTGCACGTCGATCTCGAGCTGGTCGAGCACGCGCTGCACGATGAAGTCGACCAGCTGCTCGATGGATGTCGGCCGATGATAAAACCCGGGTGCGGCGGGGATAACGATGGCTCCCGCCTCGGTGATCGTGACCAGGTTGTGGAGATGAATCAGCGACAGTGGGGTCTCGCGCGGCACGACGATCAGCTTGCGCCGCTCCTTGAGCGTGACGTCGGCGGCGCGCTCGACGAGTGATCGCGACGTTCCCGCCGCAATCGCGGCGACCGTGCCCATCGAGCACGGGCAGATCACCATGCCACGCGTCCGGTGCGAGCCGGAGGCCGGGCTCGCGCCGCGGTCGTCGTCGGGATGGACCATCACACTCGACCAGTCACCGCCGGTGCGCGCCTTGAGACCGGCGTCGTCGACGATTCCCGACTCCGTTTCCAGCAGTCGCCAGCCGTGCGACGAGATGATCAATTCGGTCGGGATCTGGTTGCGCGCGAGCGCGTCGAGCAGACGCACGCCGTAGGGCGCGCCACTGGCGCCGGTAATGGCGAGAACAACGGGCGCGGCCGCGGTCATGGCCGAAAGGTAAGGTGGCGGGGGCGGCCGCTGGTTCATCGGAGTCGTACTGTCGTGACGTTTCAGGGGCGCGGATATTGCAGTGGTGACTGAGCCCCTCGTTCCTGAATAATTCGGCAGCACATCGCCTGGAGGAGCAGCCCTTGGCGGTTACCGGAGTGCTCGGTCGTGCGTGGTGGGAGTCGGCGGCTGCGTGAGTGGCAAGGGCGGCGGTCCGCGCATCGCGGTGGTGATCACCTTCTACTGTGACGACTGCTTCTTTCCCGACGCGATCGCGTCGGTTCGGGCGCAGACACGTCAGCCGGACGAAATCGTGGTGGTAGACGATGCGTCGCCGGTCGGCAATTCCCGGAGCCTGCAGGATCTCCCCGCCGGCGTGCGCCTGATCCGACTCGCCACCAACATGGGAGTCGGCACGGGGCGGCAGCTCGGCACCCAGGCAACCGGAACTGAGCTGGTGGCCTACCTGGATGCCGACGACTGGTGGGAAGCGGGCTACCTCGCCGCCATGATCGCCTCACTCTCAGAACACCCCGACGCGCCGGCGGCCTACGGCGCACTCCGTAAGCGTTACCCCGACGGCAGGCACGCCGAGTACCGCGATAAACCGCCGATGCTCGACGTGCGGGAAGCGATCGTGCGATCGCACCTCATTCCGAGCGGGTTTGTGATTCGGCGCACTGCCTTCGACTTGATCGGCGGCTGGCACGAGGGTGGTGCAGTCGTGGAGGACTGGGACTTGCCGGTGCGTTTGCTGGATCGTTGCGGACCGATTCCGCTGGTCACCGAACCGGTGGTGAACTACCGGGTCGGCACTGCGTCACGGCTGAACTCGCGTGACTGGCTGAAGATCCGCCGATGGCGGCGCACATTGGCGGTCGACCGCGAGCTGGTTGAAAAGCACTTCGGTCGAGGCAGCGCGCGGCGGCGGCTGGCGCAGGCATTCGAGGACCGCAGTCACCGGGCCGGCGGGTGGCGCGGGCTCGGCTACGGCCTGCTGGCTCGCCTGCTGGGCCCGCCGCTTCGCGATTCGTACCCACCATCACCAGCCGACGCTTGAGGCGGCCCTACCCGACGGCGCGGTCGACAATGGCGAACGCCAGTACTGCCAGGCTCATGATGCCATTCATGGTGAAGAATGCGGCGTCGAGGCGCGAGAGGTCGCCGGGACGTACCAGTCGGTGCTCGTACACCAGGATCGCGGCGGCGACCGCGATGCCGGCGTAGTACCAGATGCCGAACCCGGCTCCCCATCCGAAGAGTATCAGCGCGGGAATGGTGACCCCGTGCAGCAGCTTCCCGAAGCGAATCGCCCGGGCAGCGCCGAGTCGTACGGCGGCGTTACCGAGACCGGTGTCGCGATCGAACTCCTCATCGGCCAGCGCATAGAAGACATCGAAGCCGGCCACCCAGGTCAGCACCGCCAATGCGATGACCAGCAGCAACCACCACGGATTGCTCCATCGTCCAGTCACCGCAAGCCATCCACCCACGGGGGCGATCGCGAGCGAGAGACCCAGCCACAGATGCGGCCAGTGGGTGAATCGCTTGGAGTAGCTGTACGCCAGAATCCACGCGAGCGCCACCGGTGCGAGTACCAGGCAGGCGGTGTTGAGCAGGCCCGCGGCCGCCACAAAGATCACGCTGGCGATCACCACTGCGACGCTGGCACTGCGAACGGAGATGACACCCGCGGGAATCTCGCGATTGCGGGTGCGCGGATTGCGCCGATCGTGGATCCGGTCGGCGATCCGGTTGAACCCCATCGCGGCGAACCGCGCCGCGCTGAACGCGATCACCACCAGGCCGACCGTGCGCGCGGTGAGTGGCGCCACTCGCGAGGCGGCGAGCACGCCGAGCAGTGCGAACGGCAGGGCGAAGACAGTGTGCGGCAGCTTGACGAGCGAGGCGTAGCGAGCGACGGCCGACGGGCCGGCGAAGGTCTGGGCTTCGCGCTGCGCGGTCACAGCCGGATCCCGAGCCTGGGCCACAACTCGTCGACGCGACGGATGGTGTCGGCATCCATGGTCATCCGCGCAGGCCAGGGCCTGGTCACGCCCTCCTCCGGCCACTTCGTTGTCCCGTCGATTCCCATCTTGCTGCCGAACGTGAACTGCTGAGACGCGTGGTCGAGCACGTCGACGGGACCGCGCACGAACTCGACGTCGCGCTTGGGATCGATGTGGTTGAGCGCGACCCACCAGACCTCGTCGGCATCGTGCACGTTGACATCCTTGTCCACGATTACGAGGACCTTGGCCAGCGACATCAATCCCTGTCCCCACAGCGCATGCATCACCTTGTACGCCTGGCCCGGGTACTGCTTGTCGATGCTGACAAACACCAGGTTGTGAAAGATCCCGGCCGCGGGCATGTGGTAATCGACGATCTCCGGCACGGTGAGCCGCAGCAGCGGCAGGAAGATCCGCTCGGTGGCATGTCCGAGCCAGTAATCCTCCATCGGCGGGCGGCCGACCAATGTTGCCGGATAGACCGGCTGCGCTTTCATGGTGAGCGCGGTGACGTGGAGCTGGGGATAGAGATCGGCGGCCGAATAGAAGCCGGTGTGATCGCCGAATGGCCCTTCGGTCACCAGCGGTTCGGCGGGATCGACATAGCCTTCGATCACGATCTCGGCATCGGCAGGCACATCCAGGTCGCAGCTCACTGCGTGCGCCAGTTCGACCGGCTGGCGCCGGATGAAGCCGGCGAAGAGGAACTCGTCGATGCCTGGCGGCAACGGCGCCGACCCGGCGTAAATGCTGGCCGGATCGCCGCCCAGTGCGATCACGACCGGCATCCGCTCTCCCCGCGCGGCCATCGCGCGCCAGTGGGCCGCTCCCGACTTGTGGCGCTGCCAATGCATGGCGAGGTGACGTGGCCCGAGTTGCTGGATGCGGTACATGCCGACATTACGCGCACCGGTATCCGCGTCCCGCGTGATCACCATCGGCAGCGTGATGTAGCGACCACCATCCTGCGGCCAGGTCTGCAGCAGCGGCAGCCGGTCGAGGTCGATCTCATCTCCGCGGAGGATCACTTCCTGGCACGCCGGCCGCCCCGAACGCGTGCGCGGCGGAAACTTCGCAAGTTCGGTGAGCCGCGGGAGCATGGCAAGCTTGGCCAGCAATCCCTCCGGCACCTTGAGATTGACGAGTTCGGCGATCCGATCGCTGATCTCGTCCAGACGATCAACGCCGAGAGCGAGTGAAATCCGCCGCGCGGAGCCGAAGAGGTTGATCGCCACGGGGATCGGGCTCACGGCGCCGCTTGGGAGTACCGGCTGCTCGAAGAGAAGCGCCGAGCCGCCGCCAGGCGACTTCATCACTCGATCGGCAATGGCAGCAATCTCGAGATGGGTCCGGACCGGCTCGCGAATCCGGGTCAGTTCGCCGGCGCGGTCGATCGCGGCGATGAACTCCGGGAGGGAATCGAGGCTCACGCCCGGCGCACCGCGACGTGGATCGCGACGATTCCGCCCATCAACGTTCGCCATTCGACCGGCGCGAATCCCGCGGACCCAAGGCGTCGGGCGAGTTCGGCCGGTTCGGGGAACACCTGCATCGACGCTGGAAGCCAGTCATAGGCACTCCTATGTTTCGACACCATCCGGCCCAAGCGCGGCAGTACGTGCCGCAGATAGGCGTGATACATCGCACGCATCGGTTGCTGCCGCGGCGTGGTGAATTCGAGCACCACGAACCGCGCGCCCGGCTTGAGCACTCGCGCCGCCTCGCGGAGGCCAGCGTCGAGATCCATGAGGTTGCGCACGCCGAATCCCACGGTGGCGCCATCGAAGCCGGCGTCGGCGAACGGCAATCTCAGCGCATCGGCAGCGGCGGGCACCACCCGCGCCGACTTGCCGCCGCCCCGATGGAGCATCGCCGGGACGAAATCGGCGGCGAATACGTGACCCGCAAATCCACGACGATTGCCGAGTTCTGCCGCCAGGTCGAGCGTGCCGGCACAGAGATCGAGATAGCGGCCGGATGGCGCCGCCTCCCATCCGAGACGGTTGACGGCCAGGCGACGCCACCGGCGGTCGGCGTTGAACGACAGCAGATGATTGAGCAGATCGTACCGCGGTGCGATCGCCGTGAACACGTCGCGGACGTAATCACGTTTGGCGGTGCCACCCGTGAGGGGTAGTGGCTGCTCGATGACCGGCATCGGGCGGAAAGTTACCACCGGGCTGCCGCCTCGGGGCGGAGCATACGACAGGAACTTCCGCCCGCGCGCGCTGCCCCGCTCATGACCAATCCGACACCCGTCGAGTGGGGCGCGCTCTCGGATCAGGAAGTGGTGCGTCACGCGGCCCGCGGACGCGAAGCCGCATACCGCGAACTCATCCGGCGTTATCAGCGGCCGGTTTTCTCGCTCATCTTCCGGATGGTGCGCGACCGCGAACTCGCCGAGGACCTCGCGCAGGAAACCTTCATCAAGGTGCTCAACGCGATCGACAGTTACCGGCCGGAGTACAAGTTCTCCAGCTGGATCTTCAAGATCGCGAACAACGCCGCCATCGATCAGCTGCGACGCCGATCGCTCGACACGCTATCGCTGGACGGCTCCCCGCACGCGGACTCAGCCGAAGCGATCGAAGCCACCACGCTCCAGATCGGTGATGCACGCGAGTCGCAACTCGAGGAAGTCACCAGTCGCGAACTCGGATCACAGATCGAGGCGGCCATCGGCAAGCTGCGGCCCGAGTATCGCAACTGCATCATCCTGCGCCACATCGAAGGACGACCGTACGAAGAGATCGCCGAGATTCTCGACCTCCCGCTCGGCACCGTGAAGACCTACATCCACCGGGCCCGCAACGAATTGCGCATCCTGCTGGAGGATTCCCGCGAATGAGTGCTCCCATGAAACCAGCCCTGCCCAAACCCGTAGGAGGCGAAAGCATGAGTGGACCACATCTGACCGCCGAAGAGCTGGATGCTCTGCACGCGCAACGCTGTCCGGAACCGGTGGCGTCGCACCTTGCGACGTGCTCCGATTGCGCCGCCCTGGTCGAGCGTGACCGTCGTCTGATCTCGGCGCTGGCTGCCCTTCCCCAGTTCGCCGTACCGGTCGGTTTTTCCGATCGCGTGATGGCATGCGTGATGATTCCGGCCGCCGCTCTGGTCACTCCGGCGAGCGTGGATGCCACGACGCCACGCTCACGCGCCGCGCGGCACCGCGCCATGGGCGCTGCCATCCTGGCGACGGGCGCCGTCGGGGCTGCCTGCGTCTGGGCGGGCGGTCATTCGGCCGAGGCGCTGCGCTGGTCCGCGCCGGCGGTGCAGGGGGCCGGTCACTCGCTCTGGCTTTCGCTGCAGACGGTCGTGGTGAATGCCACCGGGCAACCGTGGTTCTCGTCGTTGCGCGATACGCTGGCGACACCGGTCCGCGCCCTCGCGGTCCTGGCCGGCCTCGCCGGCGTCTACGCGCTCGGTCTGCTGGGCCTTCGGCGTCTGCTGACCGAGCCGGCGACCCATGCGAGCTGGTAGCCGACTCTCCGCGCTCCTCCTGGTCGTCGCAGTACTCCTCCAGGCCGGCCGCCTCATCGCCGCGCCGGTGAACGGGGGCCGCGGCCACATCCCGGATCGGGTGCGACGACTTCTCCTCGCCGCACTGGCTGGCGAGAGCGGTCCCGCTCCGCAGGCGGTGCAGCGCGCCGACTCCAACGGCCCCTCCATCGATCCCAGCCGACTCACGCAGCCCGCGCAGATCGAGCGCCGTCTCCGGGCGGCGATTCGCAAGCCGATCGGTGCCACGCGTCTCACCGTGATCGGCGGCTCGGCCCGCATCGGTCGCTATTCGGTGGGCTCCGACGAAACCCTGCATGGACACGTCGTGGTGCTCGAAGGCGACGCCGAAGTGCACGGGCGCGTCGAAGGAAATGTCGTGGTGCTCGACGGCGATATCACCGTGTTTCCCGGCGGATCGATCGTCGGCGACGCACTTTCGATCGGGGGCCGGGTCCATACCATCGGGACCGGAAGCATCAGCGGTACCGAACAGACGCTGGATGCCGCGATTGAGGAGTTGCGGCCGCCCGTACCAATCCTGGTTCAGGTCGTGCGGCGGCTCGGCGGACTGGTGGGCCTGCTCTTCACGCTCACCGCACTCGGCTTCGGGATGGTCACCTTCGGCCGTCCCAACCTCGAGATCGTCTCCGACACCGTGGCGCATTCGTTCGGACGCAGCTTTCTCGCGGGGCTGCTGGGACAGGTGCTCGTGCTGCCGACATTCGGGATGCTGGTGATCGGCCTCGTCCTCACGATCGCCGGCGCGTTGTTGCTCCCCTTTGCCATCGCCGTCTATCTGGTGCTGGTGCTCGTCGCGACGCTGGTTGGATTGCTTGCGGTCGCTCACGCGATGGGCGAGCGCATCACGCGCCGCCGGATGGCTCGCGGAGTGGCGCTGTCGCCCAATGCCTATCGCTACGTCATCACGGGCCTCGGCACTGTCGCTGTACTCTGGCTGGCATGGGTCGCATTCGGCTGGGTTCCGGTTGCCGGCACCCTTATGCTCCTCGCCGCGGCGATGACCACCTGGACGTTGGCGACGGTCGGTTTCGGCGCTGCCCTCCTCTCGCGTGGTGGCATTCGCGAGCACTTCGCCGGCCGGCTGGTGCCTCCGGAAATGATGACTGACGAGTACCTCTGGGCCACGCCGCAGTTCGGCGTCGCGGCAATCAAGCGTCCGCCGCGTCAGGGCGACTCGTGATGGCGCGATCGATCGGTTGGATTGCGGCGGTCGTCGCGGCGACGGGTGGAAGCGCCTCTGCCGCGGGGGCGCAGGTGATGCGGACCTTTTCGGTGGTCCGACCGGTCGGCACCGAACGCCTGCTGCATGTGACCCTCGATTTCAGGGGCGGCAGCGTCCTCTTGCTGCCGGCGGCGAGCGGTCAACTGTACAACATGCGCCTCCGCTACGATCCGGATCGGTATGCGCCGGTCCAGCAGTACGATCCGCGCACCGGGATTCTCCGTCTCGG
>JBOHRY010000191.1:0-4548 GCA_050732955.1 Gemmatimonadales bacterium
CGCCGCAATACATGAGTCCCGAGCAGGCGACCGGCTCCGGGAGCATCGACGGGCGGTCCGATATCTATGCGCTCGGGTGCGTCTTCTACGAAATGCTGGTCGGGGAGCCGCCGTTCACCGGCCCCAATCCGCAAACGATCATGGCGCGATCGTTGACCGAAGTGCCGCGACCACTGTCCGCGTCCCGCACCGGATTGCCCGCGGTGCTCGACACAGCGGTGACCAAGGCGCTGGCCAAGAATCCCGCCGATCGGTGGCAGACGTCGCAGCAGCTGGCCGACGCGCTGACGAGCGCCGCGGACCTGGTTCGCAGTGGACAGGCAGACACACAACCGGTGATCGCCAAGCGAGCGTCGCCAGTGAAGTTGTGGGGTACGGTCGGTCTGGTCGCAGTAGTCGCGGCGGCGCTGCTCTATAGCTACGTGATCAAGCGGCCGAGCGGCACAGCCGCTTCCCCGGGCGTGGTGCGGTTGGCGGTGCTCCCGTTTGTGAATCGTGGCGCCGATGATCAGGCGTTCATCGTGGACGGGATCGCCGACCAGGTCCGCGGCAAACTGATGAACCTTGGCCAGTTCCAGGTCACCGCGCAGACGAGCAGCGATCAATATCGAGGAACCAGGGAATCACCGAAGCAGATTGGTGCTGAGCTGGGTGTCGACTTTCTGCTGACCTCAACCGTCACGATGATCCCGACGAAGGGTGGAGCGGGGCGATTGCAGGTGGTTCCCGAGCTGATCAACGTCAAGACTGGCGCCGGAATCTGGCAGCAGACCTTCGACGCCGACATGAGCGATGTCCTCGGTGTCCAGGCCAACATCGCGACCCAGGTCGCCGGCGCGCTTGGCATCGCGCTCGGCAGCCACGACGCGGAACAACTGGCCGTGCGACCGACGCAGAACATCGGGGCGTGGGAGGTCTTCCTCCGCGGGAAGGCACTGACCAGCAACGATCCGGCCACGCTGACGCAGGCCGCCGGCTACTACGAGCAGGCGGTGGCGCTCGATTCCTCCTTCACGGAGGCCTGGGCGCTGCTGAGTGCGACATTGTCGAATCTCTACTTCAATGGCACCCCGGATCCCAGGATCGGCAATCGCGCCAAGATTGCGGCCGATCGGGCATTGGCACTCGAACCCGACGGTTCCCTGACCCATTACGCGCTGTCGCGCTACCGGTACCTGGTCCTCAACGATGTCGATGGCGCCGAGACGGAGTTGACGCTGGCCCTGCAACGGGCACCAAACGACGTCGTGGTCCTGCGGCAGGCGGCGGGCCTCGAGGAATCGCTGGGGCGCTGGAACGATGCCCTGCAGCATCTGCAGCTGGCGCGCCGCCTCGACCCGCGATCAGTGGTCATCGGCGGCGTGCTGCAGCAGCTGTTCACCGAGCTGCGACGGTATCCCGAGGCGCTGGCCCTCGGCAACGAGATGCTCGCGCTCGTCCCCGGCGACCTCGGCATGATCGAGAACCAGGCGCAGACTTACCTGATGGAGGGCGACCTCGCGGGCGCGCGTAAAGTGCTCGCGACCGCGCCGCCGACGCTGGCACAACCGGCCCTGGTCGCGTATGTCGGAAACTACCAGGACCTTTACTGGGTGCTCGATGATCCGCAGCAACAACTGCTGCTCCGCCTCACGGCGTCGGCCTTTTTCGACGATCGTGCCGTCTGGGCGGATGTGATGATGCAGACTTGGTGGCTGCGTGGCGACACCGTGCGCGCGCGGGCCTATGCCGACACCGCATACGCAGGGTTGCAGCTGCAGCTCAAGGCGACGCCCAACGACCCGCAGCGGCATCTCTTCTCGGGGCTCGCGCTCGCCTACCTCGGGCGCAAGGCAGAGGCGATCCGCGAAGGCGAACGGGGCGATACCCTCGCACCAATGAGTCGCGACAAGGTCAATGGCGCGTACGGACAACAGCAGTTGATCCGCATTTACCTCCTCACCGGCGAAACCGACAAGGCACTCGACCGGCTGGAGGAGCTGCTCAAGGTGCCGTACACGCTGTCACCGCAGTGGGTCCGGATCGATCCGAGCTTTGCAGCACTCAAAGGGAATCCGCGGTTCGAAGCGATCCTCAAGTCCAGCGACTGGCACTAGCCGCTACGCCTGGTCCCACGCAGCGCGGAGTTCTTGCAGCACCCGATCAACGCCGCGACGGTTACGGCGCGTATCCGTTCGGCGCCTCCCTCACACGTCGATATCCAGCGCGATATCGAGCGCCGGCGCGCTGTGCGTCAACCAGCCGATGGAGATCACATCCACCCCGCACTCGGCGATCGCCCGGATATTGGCCGCCGTGATCCCCCCCGATGCCTCGGTGACGTACCGGCCGGCAACCAGGTCAACGCAGCGCCGCAGTTGATCGACCGGCATGTTATCGAGGAGGATCGCGTCCAGCGGGAGGTCGAGGATCTCCTCCAGCTGCGCCAGCCTGTCGACCTCGACCTCTACCCGGATCCCGGGTCCGCGCGCCGCCAACGCTTTCTCCGCCGCAATCCGGATCCCGCCGGCGATGGCGATATGGTTGTCCTTGACGAGCATCGCATCGTATAACCCGCTGCGATGATTCTCGCCGCCACCGCACCGGACGGCGTATTTCTCCAGGAGCCGCAGCCCCGGATTTGTCTTGCGAGTGCAGCAGACACGCGCGCGCGTTCCCGCCACGAGATCCACCATCCTCCTCGTCTGGGTCGCGATTCCGGACAGATGACTCACGCAATTCAGCGCCGTTCGCTCCGCCGCCAGCACGGCACGCGCATCGGCATCAATGCTGAGGATCGCGTCTCCCGGCGCGAGTGACGCGCCATCGTGCAGCATCATCGTGATCGATGCCGCGGGATCGAGGAGGCGAAAGACGTGTGCCGCCGCGCTGCCGCCCGCGAGAATGCCGGCGACCCGCGCCCGCATCACCGCATGGACCCGGCGATCGATCGCAATCATGCTCGCCGACGTGATATCGCCGACAGCGCCGAGGTCCTCGTCCAGGGCGCGACGGAGGAGCGGTTCGATTGTGGCGAGGTCGAGCGGAGCAATCACTGCGGCAAGAGATCGAGCATCCGCTCCACGGAGCGTCGGGCGCGTGTGGCGATGGCATCGTCGATTTCGATTGGCGTCTGCATCGTTCGGAGGGCGTCGAGGATTTTGGGCAGCGAGATCCGCTTCATGTGCGGACACATGCGGCACCCGTTGAGGAATTCGATATCGGGATTGGCGGCGGCGACATTGTCACTCATCGAGCATTCGGTAATCATCACCACGCGCTCAGGCCGCGTGCGCTGTACCCACGCGATCATCTGCGCCGTCGAGCCGGTGAAATCCGCGGCCTCGAGCACATCGGGAGGACATTCAGGGTGGGCCAGGACGGCGGTCTTCGCGTCGCCGTGACGGAAACGCGTCACATCGGCGGCGGTGAATCGCTCGTGCACCTCGCAGGCGCCGGAGAAGGAGTGGATCGTGACATCCGTCCGCGCCGCGACATACTGGGCCAGGTAGCGGTCGGGAATCATGATCACCTCGCGTGCGCCGAGGCCGTTGACGATCGACAGCGCGTTACCCGAGGTGCAGCAGATATCGCTTTCGGCCTTGATCGCGGCAGAGGTGTTCACGTAAGCGACGACGGGCGCACCGGGATGCTCGCGTCGCAATCGGGCGACGTCGGCAGGCGCGATCGACTCGGCGAGCGAGCAGCCGGCCATCGTATCCGGGAGCAGCACGGTCTTGCCGGGATTGAGGAGCTTGGAGGTTTCGGCCATGAAGCGGACGCCGGCCTGGATGATGACGTCGGCGTCCAGGTTCCGCGCGGCCCGGGCGAGGGCGAGTGAATCCCCGACAACATCAGCGACGCCGTAATAGATATCCGGCGTCATGTAGTGGTGTGCCAGAACGACGGCGTGCTTCTCGGCCTTGAGGCGGTTGATCTCGTGGATGTACGGAGCGAGCTGCTGCCACTGCGCCGGCGGGTAGTACCGGCCGATGCGGGCGCGGACCGGGTCGGTTGCGCGGGCGACCGTCGGGGTGAAGGACAAGTGGTGCGTGGGGATGGGCATGGGGCCGAACTTTTCTCCATCGAGCAGTTGATAGGTAGCAAAATAAGTTGATGCCCGAGAATTGCCGACTCGCGCAAGCTGGCATCTGCTCACGGGACTCTGTTGGCAGTTCTATCTGCGTATGACGTCGCGCGCCGGTCCGCTATCACTCCGGAGGGGTGATCTCGATCGATTCGGCTCGTATCGCGCTGCGCGCCGGCTTCCACCGTGACGGTCAGCTGATAGCGCCCCGGGAGGAGCCGCTCGAGGCCGAGCGACCGGCGGATGTAGTTGACGACGCCGGTAGAGTGATCGGTCCTCACCAATCGAATTCCCTGCTTCGTCCTTGTGTCAACCGGACGCATCTCGACGGCCGCGTCTGCCAACTCTCTGCCGAGCGGTTGACTCACCACGCCGACCGCTGGCGCTGCTGAACGGTGGGGATAGTTTCAGGCGTGACTTGGTCGATCCCGTCCCCCCTCAACCTGACACTTCGGCGCCTGGGCGGTGCTCCGGTGTTCGCC
>JBOHRY010000192.1:0-2835 GCA_050732955.1 Gemmatimonadales bacterium
CGGCAACTCTGCGCGTATGTCGAAGGGTCGGACGATCCCGAAGCGGCGCTCGAGGATCGCGATACGCCACTGCCGCCGCTCAAGACCGGTGACGCGCCGGCGTGCACCGGGCTCGAGCCGGTCGGGCACGAGACCAAGCCGCCCGCGCGATTCACCGAGGCCTCGCTGGTCAAGACGCTGGAGGAAAACGGGGTCGGTCGGCCCAGCACGTACGCCAGCATCATCGGCACCATCGTCGATCGCGGCTACGTCGTGCGCCAGGGACAGGCACTGGTGCCGACCTTTACGGCGTTCGCCGTCACCGATCTCCTGATCAAGCACTTCGGTCATCTCGTCGACGTCGAGTTCACCAAGGGGATGGAGGACCGTCTCGACGAAATCGCCGCGGGGCACGCCGATTCACTGGCCTACCTGCGCGAGTTCTATCTGGGCGAAGAAGGGCTGCAGCAGGAGACGGCGCGCGGCGAAAAGGAGATCAAACCTTCCGAGGCGCGGGTCGTCGCACTCGACGGACTCGGCGCCACCGTGCG
Organism: Gemmatimonadales bacterium; assembly: GCA_050732955.1. GTDB lineage: Bacteria > Gemmatimonadota > Gemmatimonadetes > Gemmatimonadales > GWC2-71-9 > Palsa-1233. The sequence continues at coordinate 531 of JBOHRY010000192.1, forward strand.
CATCGGCCGCTTTGGACCGTACGTCGAGCGCGAGGAGGGGGGAACACCGCTTCGGGCATCTCTGCCGCGCGACGCAACCCCCGCCGACGTCAACGTCGAGCGCGTCGAAGCCCTGCTGCGTCAGCGCGCCGAAGGCCCGGCCTCCCTCGGAACGCATCCCGAAACGGGCGAGCCGATCTACCTGCTCGAGGGACAGTACGGCCCCTACGTACAGCTCGGACAGGGCGAGGAGAAGCAGAAGCCCAAGCGCGCTTCGCTGCCCAAGGGCGTCAAGCCCGATCAGGTGACGCTCGAGATGGCGGTCGGATTGCTGTCACTGCCGCGCACGCTCGGCGTGTACCCCGAAACCCAGCGTCCGGTGAAGGCGGGGCTCGGCCGCTTCGGGCCGTACATTCTCCATGACAAGGGAAAAGGCGAAGCGGAATTCCGTTCGCTCAAGCCCGGCGACGACGTACTCACCGTCACGCTGGATCGCGCGCTGCAACTCCTGGCCGAGCCGAAGGCGCTGCGCGGCCGGCGCGGCAACGCGACACCATTGCGCGAACTCGGTGCACATCCCGAGGATAAGGCCCCGGTGCAGCTCTTCGAAGGGAAGTACGGTCCCTACGTCAAGCACGGCGACCTGAACGCCTCACTCCCCAAGGGTGCCGACGTGCAGGCATTTTCACTCGACCAGGCCGTTGCACTCCTCTCCGAGCGCGGCAAGGCGCCCAAGGGACGGCGTCGCGGGGCGATCCGGCGGCGCGCGACGGCGTCGTGAAGGCAACTGTCGTCGGCGGTGGCCTCGCCGGCTGCGAAGCCGCATGGGCTCTCGCTCAGCGCGGTGTCGCGGTTGATCTCCATGAAATGCGGCCGGTCGTTCGCACCGCCGCACACCAGACCGACCGACTCGGCGAACTGGTCTGCAGCAACTCGTTCAAGTCGATCGAACTTCACACCGCTCATGGTTTGCTCAAGGCCGAGTTGCGCGATCTCGGATCGTTGCTGCTGCCGCTGGCCGACGAGGCGCGGGTGCCAGGCGGCGCGGCACTGGCCGTCGATCGGGACGTCTTCTCGAGGCTGGTGCACGAGCGCGTGACCGCGCATCCCGGCATCACGGTCGTGCGCGGTGAAGTATCCGCCGTTCCGGATTGCAGTGTGATCGCGACCGGTCCGCTCACGTCGCCCGCGCTCGCCGCGGCGATCCAGGCGCGACTCGGTACCGGCGCCCTTGCGTTCTACGACGCGATCGCGCCGATCGTGAGCGCTGACTCGCTGGATCACTCAGTGCTCTACGCCAGGTCGCGCTGGGGCAAGGGTGATGGCGATGATTATCTCAACGCGCCGATGACGCGCGAAGAGTACGAAGCGTTCATCGAGGCACTCACCGCGGCGGACCAGTTTCACGGCCACGAGTTCGACGATGCCGCGCACTTCGAGGGATGTCTCCCCGTCGAGGAGATGGCGAAGCGCGGGCGGGAGACGCTCCGCTTCGGCCCGATGAAACCGATCGGGCTGCACGACCCGCGCACTGGTCGCGAACCGTACGCTGCGGTGCAATTGCGCCGTGAGGACCGTGCCGGGCAGATGTGGAACCTCGTCGGATTCCAGACCCGGCTCCGTATCCCGGAGCAGCAGCGTGTCTTCCGCGGCATACCGGGGCTCGGCGCCGCGGAGTTCTTCCGCTATGGCAGCATACACCGCAACAGCTACATCAACACGCCGGCGTCGCTCGGTCCCGGATTGATGACCAGGGATCGTGCCACCGTCTTCTTCGCTGGCCAGCTTACCGGCGTTGAGGGGTACACCGAATCGATCGGCACCGGCCTGATGGCGGGAATCAATCTCGCGCGCGTGCTGGCGGGTGATGCATCACTGATCCCGCCCGCCACCACGATGCTCGGCGGCCTCTATCGCTACCTCGCCGAGGCGGATCCGAAGCACTTCCAGCCGATGAACGCCAATTTCGGGCTCCTCGAGCCGATCACCGGCGTATCCAAGGCCGATCGCAAGCAGGCTCTGGTCGATCGTGCGCGCGCGGATTTCGCTGAGTGGTCACTTTCATCCGGAACAGCGGAGCGACGAGGGATAGAGTTGTCGCCGGCCGATTCCTCCTCGCTTCACTCGTCGGAATGACGGTGCGCCCGTCCCGATCGATGGTCGCGGAGTTTCTCACTCACCTCGAGAAGGGCCGCGACCAGTCACCGCACACGGTGAAGGCGTACCGTCGCGACCTCGAAGACTTCGCCGACTATCTCGATCGGCGACACGGCAACGCGGACTGGTCGTTCGCCGAGGTGGACCGGCTGACGCTCCGCGGTTTTCT
>JBOHRY010000193.1:0-8658 GCA_050732955.1 Gemmatimonadales bacterium
CACGGTCTCCCGGCAGCTGGCTACCACCGTGGAACGACGCTGCGGCGTTGAGATTGCGGCGGGCGATATCCAGCCGATGCCAGTCGCGGATTTGCCGCGACCCTGGAGTGACCGCGCTGGTGACGTCGTGGTCGTCGGACGGCTCACGCCGCAGAAACGGATTCATCTGGCGCTCGAAGCCATGGCAATCGCCCGCGCGCGCGACCTGGGTCGATGCCTGGTCATTGTCGGCGACGGACCGTCCCGCGCGGCGCTCGAGCGTCTGGCCGGTTCGCTGCAACTCGGAAACGCCGTACGTTTTGTGGGTGAAGTCGCTCCCGAAGCGGTGCCCGAGTATTTCGAACATGCGGTCTGTTGCCTGATGCCGGCAGACGGAGAAGGGTTCGGGCTGGCGGCGGCGGAGGCCCTGATGCAGGGCGTTCCGGTCGTCGCGTGCCGCGACGGCGGCGGCCTGGTGGATCTCGTGCCCACCAACGGTGCGGGGCGGGTCGTGGCTCCGGACGGGAACTCGATTGCTCTGGCGCTGGAGGAGCTGACGTCGGACCCCGGCGCAGGGCCGGCAGCGCGTGTAGCCGGGGCCGAGTGGCGCAGCAGGCTCACGCCCGATTTCGTGGCCGAGCGCTGCATGAACTGGTACCAGCGAGCGCTTCATGCGTAAGACAAGCTGGCGGATCGCTCAAGCTGTTTTTGGCGCCGTCATCCTGGTCTTCGTCGTCCTGACGATCCGCGGCCAGTGGAATGACGTCCAACAGGCCCGCGAACAGCCGGTCCAGTGGGACCTCCACTGGGAGTTCATCATCGCATCGCTGGTCATGACCTGGGCAATGTACGGGGTGCTGATCTGGGGATGGCGCGCTGTGCTGATCGGCTGGCGGGAATGGTTGCGGATCGTGGACGCGGCGCGCATCTGGACCATTTCGAGCCTCGGTGCCTACATCCCTGGCAAAGTGTGGTCGATCGCCGGCATGGCAATGATGGCCCAGCAATCCGGGGTATCCGGTGCGGCGGCAATCGGGTCGGCGGTCATCATGCAGTTGATATCGATCGCCACCGGCGCCGCGATCGCGGTCGCGCTGGTCGGCACCGTCCTGCTCGATAACCTTCTCGCCGGGTGGGGTTCGCTCCTCGCCATCGGCGTCGCAGGCCTCGCCCTGCTGGGCGCGGTCGCGCTGACCTCACCATCGTTGACCGGCCGGATCGGATTCCTGCTGCGACGGCCGGATGCAATCCGCCCCGTCGAACCCAACGCCCTCGCTGGCGCGGTCTTCGCCAACGTGGTGGCGTGGGGCGGATACGGCATCGCGCTCCAGCTGCTCGCCATCGGAACGCTCCACGGGTTGAACCTCTCTTGGACCACGGCAACCGGCGCGTTCGCCGCATCGTATATCGTGGGATTCCTGGCGATCCTGCTCCCCGGCGGCATCGGGGTGCGAGAAGGTGTCCTGATCGTGCTGCTCGCGCCCACGATCGGGGTCCATCAGGCGACCGCCCTTGCGGTTGTTTCGCGGGTTGCCATGACGGTAACTCAACTGGGAGCGGCGCTGCCGTTCCTCCTCTTCCGGAGAAAGCCGCGTGACCTCTCCATCGCAACCTGAGACCCGGTACACGCCGCGCTTTCCCGTGCTGGTGGCCGCCGTGGTTTTCGTGCTGGCGGCGCTCTCGCTGCTGTATCCGATGCTCTCCGGGAAGATCCTGGGCGGCTCGGACCAGATCAATGTCGGCTACGCGATGCGCGAATTCGCCGCGCAGGGCATGCAGCACGGCGGTCACATTCCCCAGTGGAATCCGTTCATCTTCGGTGGCATGCCGCTCTGGGCGGTGCCGGGGCATTTCGACGTCTTCTATCCCACCGCGTGGCTGCGCTGGTTCATCTCGGCCGATCACGTGCTGGTGCTGGGCTTTTTCATCCACTTCGTTGTTGCCGGGCTGGCGATGTACGCGCTGCTCCGCGCGCTCCGGACCAGCTGGACCGCGGCGGTCGTCGGCGGACTTGGGTACGAGCTCACCGGCATTCTCGCGTCCATGGTGAGTCCCGGGCATGATGGCAAGCTGTTCGCCTCGGCACTGGCACCGCTGGCATTTGTCGCGTTGATCCGCGCCATCCGCCACGGGAAGACCAGCAGTTTCGGGTGGTTCGCGCTGGTGATCGGCCTCGAGATGCTGACGCCGCATTACCTCGCGGCGTACTACGTGCTGATCGCCTGCGCGCTCTTCACGTTGTGGCTGGTCTTTCTTGATCCCGAACGACAGGTGGGTCGATCGCCTGTAATACCGCTGGTACTGGCGGCGGTCGCCGTCGCCATCGGACTCGGCATCGCAGCGATCGAACTGCTGCCCGTCCAGCACATGGTGGCGTATACCGCCCGCGGGCCCGGCGGTGCGAGCCTGGGTTACGACTACGCCACCAGTTACGCGATGCCGCCCGGCGAGTTGCCGACCCTGATCCTGCCGCAGTTCAACGGCGTGCTCCCCGAGCACTACTGGGGCGCCAACTTTATCAAGGATCACACCGAGTACGTCGGCGCGATCATCCTGACGCTGGCGATCTTCGGCGCCGCCGGGGTGAAGCGTCGCCGATTGCTATTGCCCTTCGGCGGGCTGGGAGTGCTCTTCCTCCTGGTGGCGTGGGGCGGGCATACCCCGTTCTACCACCTGTGGTACATGCTCCCCAAGATGGGGCAATTCCGCGCGCCCGGACTGGCGTTCTTCATGGTCGCCCTGGTGATCTGCGTCTTCGCAGGATTTGGCGTGGATCGATTGCTGGAAGGCGCTGGCAAGCGACGACTGCTCGTTGGTGTGTTGGCGACGCTGGGGGGCATCGCGGTACTGGCCGCCGCCGGCCTGCTGCAGGGTCTCACCGAGTCCATGGCGGCGGCGATCGATCCGCGTATGGTGGCCCAGGCGCAGGGCAACGCGTCGGCGCTCCAGGCTGGAGGGCTCCGGCTCCTGGTGGTGGTGCTGGTCGGCGGCGCGGTGCTCTTGATGATTCATCGCGCCGCGCTTGCCGGCATTGGAGCAGCAGTGGCGTTGATCGTTGTCGTCGGCGCGGACAACTGGTCGATCCTGCGGGTGTTTCCGACGTGGCTCCCGCCCTACTCGGTCACCTTCCGCGACGACGTCTTCACGACCGCGATGAAGAAGACGCCGCTCCCGTTCCGGGCCTACTCGCCGGCGTCTCCCGACAATCCTGATCGTTCGGCGAGAGACCAGATCGGCGCGCTCGATGTCTATCCTGCCGCGGCATTGATGGCTCGCGGCGTGCCGTCGCTGCTCGGCTATCATGGCATGGAGAGCCAGGATTTCGACGCACTGCTTGGCGTCAAGAACATCTGGACCAACCAGTTCGCGGGCAATATCTGGGATCTCTACGCCGTGAAATACTTCGCGACGACCCAGGAGCCGCCGGCCATACCCGGATACCACAAGATCCTCGGTCCGATCGAACTCGATGATCCGGTGGGCGTGGCGCCGCAGGGTGTGCTGTTCGAACGGGATTCGGCGACGCGATGGGTGCGCGTGGTTCCGGCCGCGGTAAAGATTCCCGACGACCAGATTCCGGGCACGATCGCGAATCCCGGCTTCCCGATCAACAGTTATGTGCTCTTCTCCGATACGTCGGCGGTGCAGGGAACCGTGGTGCCGACCAAGGGGATGGCGACACCTGTCCCGCCGACCAACAGTGCTTCGCTCGCGGCGTGGGCACCGGGAGCGATGACGATTTCTCTCAATGGCAGCGACACGCGATCCACCTGGCTGCTCGTGTCCGAGAACTGGTATCCGGACTGGCACGCCGAAATAGACGGGAAGAGCGCGCCGGTGCTGCGAGGCGACGGCGCGATGATCACGGTTCAGCTGCCACCGGCGGCCCACCAGGTGGTGCTGAAATACGACATTGCCTCCTATCACCGGGGCGCGTGGATCACGATCGTATCGCTCGTGCTGACCGTGCTGCTCCTGTTGATCGACCGTCTGCGTCCCGCCAAGGTCGTGCATGCCTGAGCGGGCGCTGGTCGTCGTGCCGACGTACAACGAGCACGAAAACCTGCCGCAGATTGTGCCCGCGATCCTGGCCCAGGATCCTCGCATCGAACTGCTCGTTGTCGACGACGGGTCGCCCGACGGAACTGGCCAGCTGGCGGACAGCTTCGCCGCCGCGGACCCCAGGATCCATGTCCTGCACCGGGAAGCCAAGCAGGGACTCGGGCGGGCCTACCTCGCCGGGTTCGCCTGGGCGCTCGAGCGGGACTACGCCTACGTCTTCGAGATGGACGCCGACTTCTCGCACGATCCGAAGAACTTGCCCCGGTTCCTCGATGCGGTCGCGGACACGGACCTCGTGGTCGGCTCGCGCTATGCCAGCGGCGTCAACGTGATCAACTGGCCGATGAGCCGCCTGCTGCTTTCGTGGTTCGCCAACAAGTACGCACACTGGATCACGCGTCTGCCGTTGACCGATGCGACCGGCGGGTTCAAGTGCATTCGCCGGGAAGCGCTGGCGGCGATTCCCTTCGACCAGGTACGGTCCAACGGCTACGCCTTCCAGATCGAGATGAGCTACCGCATCTGGCGGAAGGGTTTTCGCATCAAGGAATTGCCGATCATCTTCGTGGATCGCGTCGAGGGGCAGAGCAAGATGAACCGGCGCATCGTGCTGGAGGCGATCTGGATGGTCTGGTGGCTGCGGCTGCAGGGGTTGCTCGGGAGGCTCTCGTGATGATTGTCTTTCACAAGATGACGGGGTCGGGAAACGACTTCGTCATGATCGACGGTCGCACGTCGAATCCGGCCGAGTGGCCCGCCGAGCGCATCGCGCGGATCTGCGATCGCCGTAACGGCATTGGCGGAGACGGACTGGTGTTCGTCATGCCGGTGGGACCCGACACGGTCCGGATGACCTACTTCAACAGCGATGGATCACCCGCGCCGATGTGCGGCAACGCGGCCCTCTGTTCGACGCGGCTCGCTTGCCGGCTGGAGATGGCGGACCCGGCAGGAATGACGCTGGTCACCGACGCGGCGACGTTCAGCACTCGCTGCGTAGGACCGGGACACATGGCCGAGCTGCACCTGCCGGATACGGACGTGCCGGTACCGCTCACCATCGCGCTGGAGTCCGGAGAGAAGTGGATTCGCCGCGGCGTTGTTGGCGTGCCGCATCTTCTGGTGCTGGTGGAGGATCTTGCGGCCCTCGAGATTGACCGACGCGGGCGCGCCTTGCGCTTCGCGCCTGAAGCGGGCCCGGGCGGAGCCAACGTCAACTTTGTCGGCAGGATCCATTCGCCGGATGCGGCCGATCCATCGGCCGCCAGCTGGGGGATTCGCACCTACGAGCGAGGAATCGAGGCGGAAACCCTCGCCTGCGGCACCGGGACGGTGGCCGCGGGGCTGGCGCTGGCCTCGCTCGGCCTGGCGCAGCTGCCCTGCGCGTTTCGCTCGGCGAGCGGCAAGCTCCTCTCGGTCGCGGCGAACGCTCTCGACGGCCGGGCGCGCGACATCTGGCTTGCCGGAGAAGGCCGCCTGGTCGGGCGCGGGGTGTGGCTCGAGAATTGAAAGTTCGGATCAGCGCAGGGGCTGCCCGACTGCCGCCTCGAGCGCCACGATCGCGAGATGGTAGTCGTACACCGCCGTGACGTAGTTGGCCTCCGCCAGCGTCTGCGCATCCTGCGCCGTCGTCACCTCCAACACCGTGCCATTGCTCAAGCGGTACCGATCGCGCGCCAGCTGCAGCTGTTGTCGCGCCGCGACCCGATTGGTGTCCATGAGCTGGATGCGCCGCCAGGCAGCGTTCACCGCCACAACCTGGTTCTGGATCGTCATGTCCGTCAGAATCTGCTGCGCGCGCAGCGTTTCCTCCGATTGATCCTTCAACGCCTGCGCCTGTGAGGTACGCAGCGATCGCGAGAACGCATCCCAGACCGGTACGCTGACGCTCAAGCTGACGGCAATCGGGTTCCTCGTGAAGTTGAACGGAAAGACGCTGTTGCTCTGATGGATCGCCTGCGCCAGCGATGGATCGAGCGCGGTACCGGCAGCATTGAGGCCGGACGCGGCGTTGCAGTCGGCGGTAATGCCGCCGCCGGGTTCGGGGAGCGGCGAAGTAAGTCGGGTGGCGATTTCATTCTGCAGCAGGCAGTTGGACCGCTGATTCAGGCCGCTCCGCAGTTGCGAACTCAGCAGCGCCCCTTCATCGGTGAACTGCTGAGTGTAGCCGCCCAGGCCAGTGCTGACAGTGAACGTCGGCAGGCGGTCGAGCCTCGCCGCGCGGACGCTGAGCAGGTTGGCGCGATCCTGGGCTTCCAGCCCGCGAACCGTGGGATTGGACTCCCGCGCCAGCTTCCGCAGCGCCTCGAGGTCGTAATGGGGCTCGACCAGGGGAAAGCTGTCCTCCAGCTGCAGCGAATCGATGTTGGCGTCCGCGGTCAGTCCCAGGCGGCGGACCAGTTCGGTCTTCGACTGGGTCAGCGCGACTTCAGCCTGGATCATGACGCCTTCGGCAGTGGACTGCGTCGTCTGGGCCGTCAGCGCTTCGATCGGAGAGGCCTGGCCGATCCGGAGACGGGTCTGTGCCAGCGCCACCAGCAAGCTGTCGCTCGCCACCTGCTGGCGGGCGACCTCGAGGGTCGCGGCGGCACGCAGGACGTTGAGGTATTGCGACGTCACATCGGAAACCAGGGTCACCTCGGTTCCAGCGATGTGCTCGTCGACGGCCCGTTCCTGCGCCCGATTGACGGCAGGGGTGAGAAAGGTCCGGGTGTTGAGCTGCCAGACCGCCTGCAACTGGTAGTTCGAGAAGATCGTTGCCCCCTGGGTGAAGGTCTGGCCGCCGAAGGTCGAGCTGCCGACGCCGGTGTACTGGGCGCCCCCGTTGGCAGAAACGGTAGGCAGCCGTGCCCAGTCTGCATTGCGGACAGCCATCGCCGCTGGGTCCGCCGTCGCCAGGTCCTGGAGGTAGGTCGGACTGTTCCTCTTGGCCAGCGCAATGGCTTCGGCGAGCGAGAGCTGGCGAAGCGGAGCTACCGACTGCGCCAGGCTCGGGATTGGAGCGGCAGCGAACAGTACGATCAGGGCGACACGCTTGAAATCGGTCATCATCGGTCCAGGAGTGGGGATGCGCACGGCGAAAATCCGCCTCGGCCGGCGGGATTCAGAATGGAAGTTGCGTGCCGCGACACTCGGCAGGCAAACCATTGCAGGTACAATGGTTATGAGTCGTGAAGGGGGCGAATCGGATGTCGATCCGTCCGATTGTGGGATGACTTGTCCGGATTGGCACAGGTGGATGGACGGGCTGGGATGACCGGCGTGGAGAACCGTGGGTTTCCCACACTTTTCCACGGCTCAACTTAACATAATATACATTATACGTCTAATGTGCAAGCGGTCCAAGACAACCTGTGTATAAACAACGTAAGTCGCTGTAGTGAATGCTTTTAGTCGCTGTCCAGGACGATACTAGCGCTATCTGATGAAGCCACGCCGAAGCCTCACTGCGACTTCGCGGTAAGTTCCGAAAGCCGTACCTGCGCTTCGCTGACCGCCCCGGTCTTGCTGTGCTTGGAGACGATTTCGCCGTAAATCGATTTGGCGTCGTCGGGCTTGTTGGCCAGACGGGCGGCGCGCCCGGCGTCGAGGAGGTCACTGGCCTTGAGGTAGTCGTTCGTCGCGAGTGACGCGGCCTTGCGGTAGGCCGTCAATGCGTCGCCGAACTTTCCGGCGTTTTCGTAGGCAGTGCCGAGGAGGACGTTGGCTGGAGCGGCGTAGATGGTCGGCGGGTTGGTTCGCAGGAAGTCAGTCAGTGTCGAAATGGCCAGCTCGTTCTGGTCGGCGACCAGCCTGGCCTGCGCAATGCCAAGGGTTGCCTCGTAGGCGGCGGCGGTGCCGCTGTAGGTGGTGGCAACCCGGGTGAATCCCTGCACCGCAACACCCATGTTGTTCTGGGCAGCGGCGTCCCGCGCCTGCTCCAGGGCGGCGGCGGCAAACGACTCCTTGCGACGGCCGGCAGTAATGGTGAACCAGATAGCCAGCGCAACAACCAGAACCACCGCGCCCGCGATGCCGATGATCCGGATCCGCTGCGGGGTGAAAAACGGGAGTTGGTCCTCGTCGGCGATTGCGACCGGCTTCGCCGGTGTCGCCACTGAAGATGTCGCCTTGCCGGTCGTTGCCATGCCGTCCGCTTGAAAAAAGTGGGCCCGAAGCCAAGCAGCCAAAAATGACCGCGCCGGCCCTCGGACGCCACCCCGAGGGCCCCGCTTCGGACCGCGGCCAACCAGTACCCCCGACAGGAGTTGAACCTGCAACCTAAGGCTTAGGATGCCTCCGCTCTATCCAGTTGAGCTACGGGGGCGAAGAGGCTCGCGACGGAAATAACGCCTGGCGACGGGGCTGGTGACAAGCGCTGCGGGCGCTCCATCAGCTTTCGGCAAACGGCTGGTGCGTCCGCGAAAACCGTGGCATTGTTACGGTCTTGCCGAAGGTCCGTTCGACTGACCGCAGACGATCCGGAATAACGAGGGCGTGGTGTCGTATCCCACCGTGCCGACGAACGCAGAGGTCACTGCTTTGCTCGAGGCGTTGCGGGCGGGAGACGCCGACGCGTCCGACCGTCTGCTTCCCCTGGTGTATCAGGCGCTGCACGAGATCGCTGCACGCCAGCTC
>JBOHRY010000194.1:0-2587 GCA_050732955.1 Gemmatimonadales bacterium
GTCTATGCCAGGACGACCAGTCCGCACGTCAAGGAACGGATCCTCATGGCGGTCGGGCGCGCCGGCGGAGACGCCTCGAACCAGTGGTTGCTCGAGCTGATCAAGAACGACGACGAACCGCTGGAGACCCGCTCCGAGGCGCTGCGCTACGCCGGGCGCACGATGGACATCGCCACGCTCGACAAGCTCTATGATGCTTCGTCGCAGCGGCCGATCCGGGAAGCCGTGATCGAGCTGCTCTCCGAGCGCAAGGAACCCGAAGCGCTCGACAAGATCGTGGACATTGCCAAGAGTGGCACTGATCCCCAGATGCGCCGCGAGGCGATCTCCATCCTGGCTCGGAGCAGGGATCCGCGGGCGTCCAAGCTGCTGCTCCAGCTGGTGGATCGCACGTGAGCCGCGCGGTGAACGCGGCCGGGTTGGCCCTGACCCTGTGCCTGGCGCCGTCGCTCGTTGGCGCGCAGGGAGTCGAACGGCTGGTCGCCGGCGCGGCGGATGGCACAGTGCAGTTCCACTTCGCCGCGCGCGACGGCGTCTGCGGCAACGGGCACAATTTCTATCGTGCCAGCGAAATGGGGTATTACAGCAGTTTCAGCAACGGCAACGGCAACGACGATACCTGCGCCCGCGGTCCGGTGCGCGTCGTGATCGTGCGCGCCGGCCGCGAAGTGGTCCGGATCGAGACCTACGCCGGTCCCCTCGGCAATGACCCCGATGGTGGGCGTGATCTGGGCCAGGTGTCGGCGCGGGATGCGGCCTCATACCTGCTGTCGCTCGCCGCGACGCTCGACGGGCGTCCTGCGCGCGAGGCGCTGCAGCCCGCCATCCTCGCCGATAGCGCGGTGCTGACACCCCAGCTCACGCAACTGGCGAAAGATCAGTCGCGGCCGCGCGACGTCCGGAGCAGTGCCATCGGGTTGCTCGCCCGGCGGCGAGCGGAGCCCGGCGGTGTGGGCGCCATCGCGGTGCAGCGCACCCTGGATGCGATCGTCCGCGATCACGACGAGAGTGAATCGATCCGCCGGAGCGCGCTGGGCACTATCGGCAACTTCGATCGAGGCGAAGGGATTCCACTGCTGATCGCCTTCGCGGGAGACGCCGATGGCTGGATTGCGCGCCAGTCGTTGAATTCGCTCGCGAATTCTGGCGATCCGCGCGCACGGCAATTCGTCCGCGAAGCGCTCAAGCGGACGGATCTTTCTTCGGAGAGTCGCGCCGAGATCATCCGCGGTGTCGGCAACGAATACGCATCAGCGTCGGACTACAGGTTGCTGCGCGACCTCTATCCCTCGGTCAACACCGATCAGGAACGCAATGCGATCATCAATGTGATCGGCAACGCCGGCGGCTCGGAGAATGTCAGCTGGCTGCTCGCCATCGCGAAGTCGCCCACTGAAACTGCCGGCCGTCGCCGCCAGGCCGTGAGCGTCCTTTCTCGCAACGACGACCCTCGCGTCCGCGATGCGCTCAAGGGCCTGATCGATCGCTGAGCTGGTCTCGCAAATGACGAAGGGGGCCCCGGTCGGGGCCCCCTTCGTTGTGCCACTCGCTGATGCCTCAGGCCGTCCGCGTCCGCCGACGCCGCAGGGCGGCGCCGATCACGCCGGCGAGGCCGGATCCCATCAGTGACAGTGTCGCCGGTTCCGGCGTGACCTCCTCCGGAACCCCTGGCGGGCTGAACACCAGGAATTCCTGCTCTCCGGCGCCACGCAGATCGAGCGCGTCAGAGACTCCGTCGATCAATCCCCAGCCCTTGCCGCTGTTGACCGGGGCGGTGGTGGTGTAGAACCCGGCCGAAAGGCCGAGCGCGGAGAGGACGCCGGACGGGAGCACGAATGCGCCGCCGCTCACGGCATACCACATCGCCTCCTGGACCTCGACATCGTGCGCGCGATTGGCGCTCGACGACCAGTTGAGCGACATGCTGTTCGCCAGGTACGCGGCCCAGTCATACTGGTTCCGGCCGGCGTTGCCGTCGCGCGACACGCTCAGGTCACCACTCAGGTACGAGAACGTCGCGTCGTACAGATCACCGAAATTGGATTCGTGACTGTAGTCCACGCACCAGACCAGGAACGGCGGCGTGTACTCTCCGGGAATCGTCTGGAACGCTCCGCTGTACGGGCTGCTGTAGTAGCTCTTCCCGCCGAACGAAACGATCGGCTGCGGTGAGGCCGACGGATCCGCGAGGGCAGCGAAGCCCTGCAGCTGGAAGGTGACCGGTGTCTGGGCAGCGAGCGCTGTCGCGGTAAACGCGAGCAGGCTGACTGCGATGGCCATCCGTGACTTCATCCGAGCCTCACCATAGGGGGTTTGCGTGTCGCTGCCATGGTAGCGCAACCATCGTACCGGGAGAAACCCTACTCGCCGCGGTTGGCAACGGCTTGAACAGCAGCGACTTATGCAACTCCGGCGCGGACGCCACCGGACGTCGGAATGGAACGTGTGGTGTGGATCCCTCACCGCAAAGCTGTGTGCGCACCACTCTTTTCATCCTCGGAGCCGATGGGGCATGACTTCTGCCCAAATCGCTGTCGCCATGTTCACTCCATGCAGCAACGCATTCGCGACTTCGCGCCGATGATCG
>JBOHRY010000195.1:0-4513 GCA_050732955.1 Gemmatimonadales bacterium
GTCACGATCCGTCGGACTTTCCCGGCTTCGGCTTCGCGGCCGCTCCCGGGTCCGCCGCCGCCGAGCGCTTGGCGCCAGCCTTCACCTCGGACGCGGCGTCACTACCGCTTCCGGACTTGGCACTCGATGCGACGTCTGGCTTGGATTCGGACTTGGCCTCGGCGGCCGGAGCACTGTCCGACTCCTTTCGAGGTCCCTTGCCATCCTTGCCGTAGTCGGTGATGTAGAATCCGCTCCCCTTGAAAATCACGCCTTGACCGCCAGAGATGACGCGCGAAGCCTTGGCGCCACAAACTGGGCACTTCGATACCGGCTTGTCGCTCATCTTCTGGACTCGCTCGAAAAGATGGCCCTTTTCGCAACGATATTCGTAAGTTGGCATGGGATATAAAGATAGTCTGGCGGGCTACCCGGAGAACGACCGCAGGATGCCCTCGTCTACCCAGTGGCCGCCGTCGAATCGATGTACCGTTACAACCAGCCCCGCTTCGCGATAGCGGAGCGCATCGGCTTCGATCCGGGCCGGCACGACCCGGCTGTCCCGGGTGCCGATCACCAGATGGAGAGGCTCGCCCCCCAACGCCTGCCGGAGACCGTCGGCCGTCACGTCTTCCGGCACGGCCCCCGCCCAACAGACCAGTCGCGAGATCGGACGACTCGTCCGAACGCTCCATCGTGAACCGACGGAAACCCCCTGCGAGAAACCGTGCACCTGGAGCGGGATTCCTTCGGGAAGCAACCCGTGTACGGCACGCTCGAGATAGTGGAACTGGTCTTCGAGTTCCTGTTGTAAATCTTCGCGGGTGGTCCACGACGCGCCGACGGTGCGCGTGCCTTCCCGCATCTCGGTGTAAAAGCGGGAGAGTCCCTCCGGCGCCACGAGCACTCGGCCCGGCCGTTCAGCACCGCGAAACCAATGCAGAATTCCCTGTGCCAGCATGCCGTAACCATGCAGCACCAGCCATGCCTCAGTGGCCGAGTGCAGATCACCGGCGATTCCGACGCGAGCATGTCGTGAGACGACGAGAGACCGGAACTCCGTCATCGCCCGCCCTCGTGCTGATACGTTCCCCACACGGAACGGAACGCATCACTGATCTCTCCCAGTGTGGCTCGCACACGCACCGCGGCGATGATCGACTCCATCAGTGGCCCCGGCCCCGCTGCAGCGGATTGGAGGACGGCAAGGGCCTGGCGCACCGCGCCACCGTCGCGTTGAGCCTTCACTTGCGCCAAACGCTCGCGCTGCTCTTGCTCGAGCGCGTGATAGTCCGGCAGCACGATCGGCGGCGGTTCGGAATCGTCGACAAAACGATTGACACCGACCACCGTCAACTCTCCGGCTTCCTGTGCTTGCTGCATCGCCCAGGCGCTCTCCGCGATCGCCTGCTGGAAGAAGCCGTGCTCCACGGCCGCCGCCGCACCGCCCTGCGCGTCCACCTGCTCGATCAACGTCCGCGCTTCGAGTTCGATCCGGTCCGTCAACGCTTCGACATACCAGCTGCCCCCCAGCGGATCGATGGCGTCCGTCATGCCGCTCTCGAAGGCGAGCACCTGCTGCGTACGCAGCGCCAGCGTGGCCGACGCAGCGCTCGGCAGCGACAACGCCTCGTCGAACCCGTTGGTGTGCAGCGACTGGGTGCCGCCCAGGACCGCCGCGAGTGCCTGGACGGCAACCCGGACGACATTGTTGAGGGGCTGCTGCGCCTGCAGCGTGACGCCACCGGTCTGGGTGTGAAACCGCAGGCGCGCGGTGGCGTCGTCCGCCTGGAAGCGCTCGCGCATCAGGCGGGCGTACAATCGCCTCGCCGCGCGGAACTTGGCGATCTCCTCGAAGAGATCGTTGTGGGCCGCGAAAAAGAAGGAGAGTCGCGGGCCGAAACTCGCGAGCGACACGCCCGCGTCGACGGCGCGGCGGACGTACTCCATGGCATTGGCCAGCGCGAAGGCGACTTCCTGCACCGCCGTGGCTCCGGCTTCCCGCATGTGGTACCCGGAAATGGAGATCGGGTTGAACGCCATCCCTTCGTTGGCGACGAAGCGCACGATGTCGGTCACCAGCCGGAGCGAAGGCGCGGCCGGATAGATGTACGTCCCGCGAGCGATGTACTCCTTGAGCACATCGTTCTGAACCGTGCCGCCGAGTCGTTGGCGCGAAACCCCCTGTTCCTCGCCCGCGACGACGTACATCGCCAGCAGCACGCCGGCCGTCGCGTTGATCGTCATCGACGTGGTGACCTGATCGAGCGGGATGCCGGTGAAGAGCGTCTTGAGGTCCTCCACCGTATCGATCGCCACGCCTACCCGGCCCACCTCGCCGGCCGCCATCGGATGATCGGAGTCGTACCCCATCTGGGTCGGCAGGTCGAACGCGGTGGAGAGCCCGGTCTGGCCCGCGTCGAGGAGGGCCCGGAAGCGCGCGTTGGTTTCGGCGGCGGTGCCGAAGCCAGCATACTGCCGCATGGTCCACGGGCGTTTGGTGTACATCCCGCTGTACGCACCGCGCGTGAACGGGAACGCTCCGGGCTCGCCAAGATCGCGGTCGGGATCGCCGCGCCAGTCGATGGGATGAGCCAGTGCCGGCACGTCGGCGCGCCGCGAATCACTCATCCGGCGCGCTCCGTCTCGGCAATCACTGTCGATACGTAGTCAACGTCAGCGGCGCTCCCGATCACCAGTGGCGTTCGCTGATGCAGGTCCCCGGGATTGATGTCCAGGATGCGCCGGCACCCATCGGTCGCCTTCCCGCCAGCGGCCATCGTCCGATCCAGCACGCAGCCTCCTTGCTTCGACTCAACGACTGGTGCCGAACGCCGCGGCGGCGCGAGCGCCTTTCACGGTAAAGGTGCGGCCGTCGGTCAACACCGTGACAGTGCCTTCGTGGTCAGTTCGCCAGACTTCGACCCCAGCCTGCGTCAACCGATCGAGCGTTTCCGGCGCCGGGTGACCGTACCGATTGCGCCCGACGCTCACGATCGCCGCCTGAGGTTCGACCGCGCTGAGAAAGGCGGCACTCGTGGCGGTTCGCGACCCGTGATGGCCGACCTTCAGCACATTCACCCGCGGCAGGCGGCCAGCCAACGCGGATTCGGCCACGAACCCCGCGTCACCCATCAGGAGCGCCTTGAAGTCGCCGAACTCGACCTCGAGCACGATCGAGTCCTCATTGAGGTCCTCGCCTTCTCGCGCCCAGGGCGACGGCGGATGCAGTACGTCAAAGCGCACGCCGTCGAGGCTCCACGTCGTGCCGGCGCGGGTCGGTCGCCACCGGGCATGGTGCGCATGCAGCGCATCGAGCCAGGTGTCGTACGCGCTGTCCGCGAAAAGTTCGCCGGGCTCGATCGCCACGCTCGTGGTGACTCGGTCCAGCACGGCGGCAGCGCCGCCCACGTGATCCCGGTGGGCATGCGACAGCACGAACACGTCGATCCGCTTCGCACCCTGGCGCGCCAGCATCGGTGCGACAACGCGCCGTCCCGCGTCGTACCCTTCGCCAATCGGACCGGCGTCCACCTCGATCCAGTGCCCGCGCGGTGTGCGGATCAGCGCGGCGTCACCCTGCCCCACATCGAGGAATAGTAACGCCAGCGTGCGATCGTCCGTGATCACGCGCTGGGGCGTGGCGAACCCCGTGACGCAGAGCGCGGTCAGCGCGACCCAGGTGCATCGACGCACGGCTTCACGCCACGTTGGTCGTCGGTGAATCATCCACATGCCGGCACCCAGCGCTACAAGCCACGGCAAGGCTCCCGGCCAGCCGCCGGCGTTGGTAGTCGCCGACCCCGGCGCTCGGGCGCCGATGCGTACCAGTGACTGCAGCAACCAGAGCAAGACGTTGCCGGATGCAGCCACGCCACCTGCGATCGCGGGAACGACGTGGTGCAGCAGAAGTGCCGCAAAGAGCGCTGGCAGGGCGGTAACCACCAGCGGGCCACCGACAACATTGAGGATCACCGCGATCGGCGCGACCTGACCGAACGCGAGCGCGGCCACCGGCGCGGTCGCGATCAAGGCTCCAGTCGAGGCGCTCAGGCTGCGAATCCACCACGCCGTGCCGATTGCTCGATCGCACCATTGCGTCGCGCGCAGGACCCCGGACCAGCCGAGTACGGACAGCCACGCGCCGACGTCCGCCACCGCCCATGGATTGGTTGCCAGCATCACGACGAGCGTGACGCCGAGCGCGGCTGCGCGGCGCACCGCGCGCTGGCGCCACCGACAGTGCGCCATCACCATCAGGAGGATGGCGGTCCGCGTGGCTGCAGCGGGCCAGCCAAGAAACGCGGCATATCCCAGCATCGAAAGCGCTGCGACGGCTTCGGCACCGTGCCGCGGCACGCGAAACAGCCGAAGGGCCAGCACGACCCATCCGGCGAGACAGAGGAGATGCAGTCCGGAGATCGCGAGGAGATGCATCAGGCCGCTGCTGGCGAACGCAGCGCGCAGGTCCGGATCGAGCTCGCCACGCCAGCCGCCCACCATGGCGTCGACCAGTGGCGCCCGGGTCCCGAAC
>JBOHRY010000196.1:0-7634 GCA_050732955.1 Gemmatimonadales bacterium
GATCGGAAGCTGGTACGACTGCAGGTCTCCCATTGTGTGCGACAACGACGAGCTGAATTGCGCCTGTGTCGGCAGCGGCGCAAACGCGGCATTCGCGAGGCTCCGGCCGAAGGTGCTCTCGCGGAGCCAGCGCGGCAGTCCGGCGGCGAGCCCCTTCAGATGCATGCCGTACGCCCGGCGTTGATGGTTGAGGAAATACGAGAGCGTCGTGCTCCAGGCCGTGGCGCTGGCCTGGCTCAGCGATGAAACCGTCGTGCCACTCGATCCGCTGGCCTGGAGCGACAGCGGATTGAGAAGCCAGCGCGTGATGCTCGCCTCGTGCTGGCGGATCGGATCGGTGATGACAATCGACCATGTCGTCGCGTCGTTGCGCGGCTTCCTCAGTCCGGCGAGTCCGCCCGCTTCGACGTCGGTGCCGCTGATCAGCTGCGGATTGATGAGACCCCAGCTCCCGGTGACGCTCACCGGCACGTTGAGCCCGAGTCGCACCGGCAGGAATTTCTCGAGGTGCACCGTGCTCGTCGTCTGCACCGTCAGCGCGTCCTGGAACGACGGCGACTGACCCATCAGATGGAACTGCCCGTTCTGGAATTCGCTCGCCAGCGTGACCACCGCGACGTCCGACGCGATCAGCCGCGCATTCAAGGTGCCGGCATAACCGAGGGTCGACACCGGTTGCGACACCCGGATATCGTCCACCCAGAGTTCCGTCTGCGCGATGGGCGGGCCGACGGTCCCGGTGTAGAACATCCCCGCCGCCAGTTCCTGCACCGCGGCGAGGTTGGGTGGGTTGATCTGCGGATCGCGCACCTGCACGAAATACGATCCGTCCGGGGTACATGCGATATACGCCGTTGAATCGCCGATCCGACCGCACTGTTCGAAACCGGTCGGAGTGGCACCGTGCAGTCGTTCGTTTTCGATCTGGGCGCGCAGGTCCTGCCACGTCTGCAGGTCGATCACCATCTCGGGATCCCAGGTCGCCGTCTGCGCCGGCGCCCGGTAGAGGTAGAAGTTGTATGCGTCGCTGCCGAGCTTGACGTACGCTTGCAGCGGACCGCCGCTCCCCCAACCCGGCCCGTGGCCGCGCACCCAGACACGCAGCTGGCGGTACGACAGCAGGTTCTGCGTCCCCGCCAGCAGGTGGAAGTAGCCTTCGGCGCGCTCACCCGGATGCAGATCGAAGGCCTGGATCCGGAGTGACTTCTCGTTGATCTGCTGCGACGCCTGGCTCTGCGACACGGTGACCGTGCTGCTCGCATTGCCGATCCCCGGCGGCGACGTATAGCCCAGACCCGCGGTGGACGAGTCCTGGGTCGAGACGGTGCCGACCACCACCGAACCGTGGAACTGCGCGGTCGGGCCCGAAAGCGAGGCGATCGGGCGATCGGCTCGGTCGATCCACGCGGCACCGGTGAACTTCATCAGCGCCATCGCCCACTGGATCACCGGCTCGGAATCGGCGGCCGGGGTCGCGAAGGTGAGCCGCATCTGCTTGATCAGGTGAATATCGGGATTGCCGATGGTGTCGGTCACCAGTCGCAGCGGGACGCGATAGATCGTCCAGCTCGCCGTGCGCCCGAAGTGATCGACGATCGGAAGGCCGGTCTTGGAGTCGGTGACGATGTGCCGTCGGACGAAATAGCTCGTATCACGCAGGTCGACCACGTAGCGGAAGACGTCATCCGCCGGACCCTGGGCGTCGAGGACGTTGTCGCCATCGAGGTCCTCGGTATCGGGGAGACCGTTGTGATTCGTGCATCGCGCTCCCAGATCGCCCCAGGGAAAGAGCTGGATCTGGGCGCTCACCGCTCCCATGCAGAGCGGCAGGTTGTGCACCACCCCGCCCGGTCCGACGATCGAATCGGGACGATCGCCGAGAATGCCGAGGTCATCGGTCGTCGCGTCCCAGGTGCCAAAGAAGGTCTTCTCGGTGTTGAGCGTTCCCACGCCAACATACTGCCGCCCGGTGAACACCGTATCTCCCGGCCCCAGGTGTCCCAACGTTTCGCCAGGGCCGAGCACGCGGAAGTGGTCCGGGGCAATGGAAAGCGCATCCTCGCTCACCTTGCCCAGGTCGAGGACGATTCGCATCTGCGACTTCTCGATCGGCTGATCGCTCGTCTGGTAGAGAGCGAACTCGAAATAGTCGTTGCGGCTCAGATCCGCGCCCGTGGTCGAGAGCGGCGTGGTGATGCTCCGCCACCGCGGATGGCTCCCGCGCCGCGGCTGGGACCAGTGCGCCTGGCTGTTCACGTCGACGATGCCTCCGGCGGTGTCGGCGTGCAGCGTGAACCACAGCACTGGCTCGATGTTCGCCGTCAGCGACGAGGTCGCTGCGATGGTCGGATCGATGTCGTTCGGAGCGAGGAGCGTCACCTGCAGGTCGGCGTTGGGCACCAGATTCTGCAAGATCAGCTGGACGGCGTCGGCGCTGTCGAAGCGCTGGCCCACGACGCTTTCGAGCCCGGCCGCCGATTGCGGCACCGAGCCCGGATGCCAGGCGGGTTCGTTCGCCAGGACCCGGATGCTGTGATCGTCCTCGAACTCCTCGAGATAGGCGTCACCCGAACGATTGTTGTCGGGATGGGACACCGCGAACTCGCCATTGAGCGCCAGCGACGATGGCGCCGTCGAGCGCCGCGTCACGATCCCGTTCATGAATCGCGTGATCGCCGGAGTGTCGAAGAGGAAATCGCCGGTGAAACCGGCCAGCAGTGATGCACGTGGTTCGTAGCCGAGCGGCGGCCGAGTGTAGCCCGTGGCCTCGGCCTGGTAGAGTCCGGAAAACGAAATCGATTTGTTGCGTCCCAGCGACCAGGTGGCGGTCAATCCGGCGATCGACGTCGGCGCCTGGGCAAAAAGGCCGCGCTCTTCGTATGATGCAGTGACGGTGGCGTTGCCGCTGCCGAAAAGGCCGATCGGATCGAGGAAGGTCACCTGCCCGGTGAGATAATCGATGGTGTAATCCACGTTGCGCGCCAGTGTCCGGCCGTTGACCGCCAGGTGCTCGCTTCCCTCGGTGATCTGCACGGCGTCAAGACGGATGCCGCTGCGATCGCTGCCGGCCTGCGCGTCGAACTGGAGATGCAGCTGGAACTTCGACGGCGGTCCCTGGCTGAGCAGCAGATACTCGGGCGTGACGTACAACGAATCGTTGCGTTCGGTTGCGGTGAGCTGCGGATTGCTGAACGGTGCCGTGCTCGGAAAGATCAGCAGCGCGTCCTTGACCACCAGGCTCGCACCCGGGTCGCGCACCCGCGGAAAGAGGCGGTTGTCGATGTCGAGCGACGCCGGGTTCGCCGGAATCGCGAGGCCGAGCAACGATAGAAAGGTTCCCGGCGCGTTGGCCGGCCGCTCGGAGTTGGAGACCAGGACCGCCGCCTGGAGCGAGCTCCGCACCAGTGAGGAACCGGCGACGCGGTACACCTGCCGCATCTCGTAGGGAAAGACCGGCGACGCCGGCCCGCGGTTGGGCAGGAAGATCAGGCGCAGGGAGTCCTTGGCTGCCGGATTGTCGGTGCTTGGCAGCGAGCCAACCAGTGTCCCGTCCTTGGTCCGGTAACTCACCGCGAGATAGTCACTGGGATCGATCTTGCCGTTGGCCATCACGAACCAGAGTCCGGACGGGTCGAGCCAGTAGTCGACGTTCGCCTTGAGCAGCCGCCACCGCAAGGCACCGGTGCGCTCGACGCCGTTGAATCCGAGTGCGGTGATCCCGTCGAAGTTGGCGCTCCCGCCGGCGGCCTGATTGGCCGAAACATATCGGTAGATCCGCACGTCAACCGGTTGCTGGCTCGGCAGCACGCTGATCGCGCCGGCGTTGAGTGCGTCAAGCGCGGGAAAACCCGGCAGGGTTCGCGGATCGATCACCCAGAACGCCCGGTCCGCTTCGTAGTCGAGGTCGCGGATCAGCTTGTCCTGTGGCTGCAGGGTGCCGTTGCCGATGATGTAGGTCTTCGTCGCGACGACGCTTCCCTTCTGGGTCGCGGCGATTCCCTGCACCGTGACGGGCCCGAAGACAGCCGTCGCGCCGATACCGAAGTTGTTCGAGGGAATGGTCGCCGTGAGGAACCGCGACGGCGGTGGCCGGAAGATCTGCGTGCCGATCTGGACCAGCTGCAGCTTCTCGTCAACCAGGCCCTGATAGTAGCCGCTGATGATGTTGCCCGCGGCGTAGTCGCGCTTGGAGTCGAAATCGATGTTGATGTGAAAGCGCTGGTCAAAGACGCCGGTGGAGTGGAGCAGCACCGTGTTATCGAGCCGCGGCGCGCTGAAGCCTCCGGTACATCCCGATCCCGGCGTAAGCACCAGCGTCGGCGTGCATGCCTCGTTGTGCTGGCGGACAGTGCTGACGTGAAACTCCAGCGTGCCGTCGAACGTGACGTCGGCAGTATTGCGCGACAATCCGAACAGTCCGTGCGGCGTCCCCAGCTCGGAGGTGTCGCGGACGAATCCGGGAAGCCGGCTGAGCAGATGGTTGCGACGGGTTGCGGCCTCGGTGTCGGCGGTCATCGCATTGACACCGGCCGCGAATTCGGAACCGATGCGCGCAGTGTCCACGCCGCCGTACATCCACTGCGACTGGCGGACCAGGATGGGCGGCTGGTTGAGGCGCGGCAAACCGCGCAGGAATTCCCGGAGACCCACATGATTCATGTAGCCCGTGCTGTCGGGTGGCAGCACATGTACCGGCGGCAGGACCGTAACCGTATCCTGGGCCCGCGCGCCCGCGACATGCAGTCCGAGCGAAAGGGTCAGGAGCAGCGCGAAACGCGCCACGGTCGGGGGGAACGGCCGATTAGCTTGCAAGGTGGACTCGAAAGTTACCGCAACCTGAGCCAGAATGCGCCTGATTTCGCGCCATATCCTGCGATCGCTTGCGGCGCCGTTTTTCTGGGGCGTCGCAGCGTTGACGGGCTTGCTGCTGCTCAATTCCCTGCCGCCGCTGATCGAACGATTCGGCGGAAAAGGCCTCCCCGCCCGCATCATGATCGAGGGAGTGCTGCTCTTCCTGCCCGCCCTGCTGGCGCTCACGCTGCCGATGGCGGTCCTGGTCAGTACGCTCTATGGCTACAGCCAGCTCGCGGCGGCGCTGGAGATGGTGGCGATGTACGCCAACGGCATCTCGGTGTGGCGGATGGCACGACCGGCCCTGATCGGAGCCACGGTGATCGCCATCGTCAATTTCTTCGTCTTTGACCAGTTGGTGCCCCGCAGCAACATCCGCTTCAGCGACCTGCAGGCCGCCGTGATGAATAAGACCCCGACATTGGCGCTGCAGCAACAAGTGCTCAATACCCTGCCGCCATCGGGCTACGTGCTGCGCGCCTCGAGCATCGATGCGGTGACCGGTGCGATGCGCGACGTGACGATCTTCGACCTGGCCGGAACCGGAAGCCGCCGGATGATCGTCGCCGACAGCGGTTCGATGGCCAAGTCGACCAGCGGCACGGACCTGATCCTCACGTTGCACAGCGGCGAGATCTACGAATTCACCAGGAACGAACCCGACAAGCTGCAGCAGACCAGTTTCGTGCACAACCGGGTAGTCGTGCGGAACGTGCAGAATGAATTGCAGCTCTCAAAGAACGAGCGTACCTCCCTCGGCGAACGGGAGAAGAGCAGCTGCGAATTGCTCGACGGGATCACCGATCAGCGCTGGAGCGTCAACTCGTTCACGCAGGAGAGCGAGACGTTCACCCGCCGCGACCTGAGGGCGATGACTGGTCTGCCACCGATCCCGCAGCCGCCGGTGGAAAACCGCCCCAAGTATCCTCCGCATTGCGGAGTCTACCGGCGGTTCGAGCACTGGTTCCGGACACTGATGCTGCCGGCACAGCTCTCGGCACAGACGCCGCCGGCGCAGCACCCGACGCCGCCACCAGCCGCGACGCCGACCCCCCAGCACCCGAAGGCGCCGCCTCCGGCGGCGGTCCAGCAGCCCGTGCCCGTCGTGCCGCCCGCGAACCCGGCGTTCCAGCCGGGCGCGCATCAGTTCCTGGTGAATCCCGCTACCGTTACCGGCCCGAACCAGCTCACCGCGTTCGGCGCCGTGAACTTCATCGACGAGGAACTCTCCGCGGCGAAGGAGACCATGCGCAAGTACCAGGTCGAGTTTCACCAGAAGATTGCGATTCCGCTCTCGTCGTTCTGTTTCGTGCTGATCGGGATGGCGCTGGCGCTCAAGTATCCCAGCAGCGGCATCGGACTCGTCATCGGTGGTTCGCTGGTGATCTTTCTCGGCTTCTACATCATGCTACAGGGCGGGCGCGGCCTCGCCGCCGCGGGACACCTGAATCCGGCGGTCGCGCTCTACACGCCGCTGGCGCTCTTCACTACCATCGGGTTGATCGCCGTTGCCCGCGCCAATCGCGAGATGGGTACGGCGCGTTCGGCCGGCGTCTTCGCCAGTATCATCGACCTCTTCCGGCGCGCGAAGGATTGAACCGATGAGCCTGCGGTGGATCGGCGTCCTCGACCGCTACGTCCTCAAGCAGTGGCTCGGCACCTTCCTGCTTTCGGCCGTCGGCGTTCCCACCGTGGCCGTGACGATCGATCTGGCGGAGCGGTTCAGCCGACTCTCGGACCGCAACATTTCGGTCCACCAGATCCTGCTCGGTGAATTGTTCCTCTATCCGTCGAAGATGGCAATCCTGATCCCCGCCGCCGTGCTCTTCGCCACCGTCTTCACCCTCAACGCGATGGGACGCCACAGCGAGCTCACGGCCGTGCAGGGCGGCGGCATCTCGTTCTATCGCCTGATCCTGCCGATGCTCCTGCTGGCGGCGCTCGCTGTCCCGGCAGACTATCAGTTGCAGGAGATCGCCAGCTACAGCACCACGCGCCAGAAGGAGCTGCATCACGAGATCAGCTCGAACCTCGACTACGATCGCACCAGCTTTGCCTACGCCTCGCCGCGAAACGGCTGGACCTGGGCAATCGAATACCTCCTCAAGACGCCGGGGAAGGCCACCGGGCTGATCGGCGATGGCGGACGCTCCGCCAAAGGCCAGCGCTGGACCATTCACGCCGATTCCGGCGTCTGGAATCCTGCCAGGCACATCTGGACACTCCGACGCGGGGCCACCAACCTCTTCTCGGATAGTGGCGTGATCGCGAGCCTCCGCTACCGCTCGATGCAACAGAAGGATTTCACCGATACACCGGTCGAACTGATGCAGGCCAGCAAGAACGCGGAGGAGATGACCACCGCCGAACTGCGGGCCTACCTCGCTCGTCTCGCCGCATCGGGAGCCCACGCCGGCACGCTCTCGGTGGAGTTGCCGCTCAAGTACGCCGTCCCGGTGGCCTGCTTTGTGGTGGCGTTGTTCGGGGCACCGCTGGCGATCACCAATGCCAGAGCGGGCGCCGCGGTCGGCCTGGCGATCGCGCTGGGCACCACGCTCGCCTACCTCACGGGCACGCAGATCATGAAGGCCATCGGTGGCAAGGAAATGCTGTCGCCGATACTGGCGGCGTGGTCGATGAATGCAGTGTTCTTAATACTTGCAATTGTGCTGCTGGCGAGAGTGCGGTCCTAATAGAGAGAAGGGAGAATGGAAAAGAGAGAAGGGGGAGAGAAGTAATACGAGAGAAGGCGATGGATGAAAATGGAGAGACCCGACTTCTCT